>JASHTT010000463.1 GCA_030040415.1 Streptosporangiaceae bacterium
TCATCGACATCGACCAGCTGTGCCTGTCGCCGCAGTGCGGGTTCTCCTCGACCAAGGAGGGGAACGACCTGACCCAGCAGCAGCAGTGGGACAAGCTGGCGCTGATCGTCGAGACTGCGCGGGACGTGTGGGGTTCCGCCTGACGGCTTATTTGCTAGCATTTTCGTTAGCAATACCACGGCAGCGAGGGAGGCGCGCACCGGTGGCTGGCGATGCCAAGCTCGCTGTGGTCGAGGCGGTTCGCACCGCGATTGTGCACGGTGAGTACGCGCCGAGGCAGCGCCTGATCGAGACGGACCTGTGCGAGAGATTCGGCACGTCGAGGTTCATCGCCCGCTCTGCGCTGCAGGAGCTGGCGGGGATGGGGCTCGTCGAATTCGAGCGCAATAAGGGTGCGCGGGTGCGCGACATCCCGCTGACCGAGGCCATCGAGATCACCGAAGTGCGGATGCTGCTGGAGGGACTCATGGCAGCCCGCGCCGCCGAGCGCGTGACGAGATCGGAGGCGGCCCGGCTGCGTGGCATCGTCACCGACATGCGCACCGCGGTGACCAGGTCGGAGCTGGTCCGGTACAGCGAGCTCAACGGGCGTCTGCACGCCGCAGTGCGCGACATTGCCAAGCACACCACGTCGGACCGGCTGCTGCGGCAGCTTCGCGACCAGACGGTCCGGCACCAGTTCTCGCTGGCGCTGGTGCCCGGCCGGCCAGCGGTTTCGCTCCCTCAGCACGAGGCCATCGTTGCCGCGGTGGTCGCGCGCGACCCGGCTGCAGCCGAGCAAGCAATGCGCCGCCATCTGCAAAGCGTGATCGAGGCGCTGCAGAGTCTGCTTGGCCAGTCAGCGCCGAGGGGACAGCGACGGCAGCCCGCGCAGGGGGCGCGGCGCACCCCGCCCGCCGAGGAGATACTGGCCGCGGCGGCGATACTGTCGTGACCACCGCTAGCCCTGTCGTCGCCGTGCTCGGCCTCGGCGAGGCAGGTTCCCTGATCGCCGCTGACCTCGTTGCTGCCGGCGCGATCGTCCGCGGTTTCGACCCGCGTGTGCCGGCCGGGCCCGGCATCGTAGCGTGCGACAGTGACGCCGATGCGAGCACAGAGGCGGACGTCGTGATCGCGCTTACCTGTGCGCACGAGGCAGCGGGTGCGCTTAAGGCGGCGCTGCCCAGCATCGGGCGGCACGCTATCTACGCGGACCTGAACACAGCCTCCGCCGGGCTCAAGGAGCACCTGGCTGCCATGGCGGCCGATGCCGGTGTCGCGTTCGCCGACGTGGCGCTGATGTCACCGGTGCCGGGCAACGGGCTGCACACGCCGATGGTCGCGTCAGGCCCGGCAGCCAGCGACTTCGCCGACGTGTTCGGCCAGCTCGGCGCCACCGTCGAGGTACTGCCCGGACCGCCGGGAACGGCGGCGGCCCGCAAGCTCGTCCGCAGCGTGTTCTTCAAGGGGCTCGCGGCCGCTGTCACAGAGTCGCTGCGGGCAGCACAAGCCGCCGGCTGCGAGGACTGGATCAGGGAGAACATCAGCCAGGAGCTGGAGCAGGCCTCGGCCGCCACCCTCGACCGTCTTGAGCAGGGCAGCATCGCGCACGCGCGACGACGGGCTGACGAGATGGCCGCCGCGAGGGAACTGCTGACCGAACTGGGTGTGCCGCCGCGGATCGCACGAGCCAGCGAGGAGTGGCTGCAGCAGCTAGTCGCCGAGCGGCAGGCTGGCTACGACGGCGGGTGAACCGGATTCGCCAAGGCGAAGGCTAGGCATCCCGGCGGCGGACAGCGATCGCGGCCACGGCGATGAGTGCGACGGCAAGGAATACGAAGATGCCGGTCTCGATGCTCTGGAATGCCCAATACCGGCTGGCGGGCTGGTAAGTGAGGAAGCCGCGGTACCCCTGCCGGGTAAGGCAGGCAACGGCTGGCAGGGGGCTTACCCCATGCAGATAGGCACTGCATGCTGGCGGCACGCGATCGACGATGACCTGGTTCAGGTGCGCGCTGAACTGCTCTCTTAGCTCGATCTTGGCGCTGCCGATGCCCAGGAAGCTTTGCACCTTGCCGCCCGGGCCAAGTGTGCCGCTGGCGAGTTGCCAGAAGGAGCCTCTCGGCGTGACGGGGTGCAGCAGGTTGTAAGCAGTGGTGATCGCTGTCATGTAGCGCGGGCGGAGGAATTCCGCGACCACGATCCGCAACAGGGCGAAGAGGCCCAGGGTGACGGCGAGGGCAGGCAGGGTGCGGCGGAGCAGCGTGCCGGCAGTGACGCCGAGCGCCACCGCGAACAGCACATAGCCGACCGGGACTATGCCCTGTATGTCGAACTGGCCGGGCTGGAAGTTCTGGTGCTTGAGGGCGTTCTCGGGGCCAGACCACCAGGTGACCAGGGCCGAGACGGCGCCGCCCCAGGCGGCGGCTGCGAGCATGACCCAGCCGATCTTGACGGTGAGCCAGCGGCTGCGACTGATGCCTTGCGTCCATGCGAACTGGTTGGTGCCGGTCTCGAGCTCCCTGGCCACCAAGGGTCCGCCCCAGAACACTCCCAGCAGCGCCGGCACCGCCACCGTCAGCGTGACGAGCAAGGTCAGGACCGGGCTACCCAGGCTGAGCACGTTCGCGAGATCGCCGCACGTCTGGCTGGCGACGCACGCGGTGACGGCGGACTGATACTGCGAGGCTATCTGATGACCTGTGACGAGCAACAGAACGGCGAACGCTGCGAGCGCGGCAGCGGCGAAGTAGGCCTGGTTGCGGTGCTGCCGCCAGACGAGCCAAGTCATTGGTCTTCTCCGATGGAGGTGAGCTGCGCCGGTGCCGCCCCTGCTACCTGGCCCATGTAGCCGAGCACGAGTTCTTCCAAGCCGACGTCGGCGACCTCGAAGGCTGGGTCGATGACGGGCCCACTCCGGCGGATGAGCAGAGTGGTCTGGCGGGCGGTTCGCACGGCTTGCACGAGGGTGTGGTCACGCTCGATGGCCGTGGTGTCCTTGGCCGGTCCGACCAGGACTTGATGCTCGGCGAGCAGCGTGTCGATGTCGCCGCACAGCTGGACCCGCGACTTGGCTAGCAGAATGAGGTGGTCACAGGTTCGTTCGAGGTCGGCGAGCAGATGCGAGGACAGCACGACGGTCAGGCCGCCGTCGGCCACCGCCTCGGCCAGGTGCGCAAGGAACTGCCGCCGGGCTAACGGATCAAGCGCGGCGACGGGCTCGTCCAGCAGCAGCAGCCGGGGTCGCTTGGCCAGCGTCAGAGCCAGCGCGAGCTGGGCGCGCTGGCCGCCGGACAGCCTTCCCACTTGCCGGTCAACGGGAATGTCAAGGCTCTCCAGACGCCGCCGCACCGATGTCCCATCCCAGCGGGCGTTAAGGTGTGCGCCGATTCCGATGTGGTCCTCGGCGGACAGATGGCGGTACAGCGGGATCTCCTGCGCGAGGAACCCAACGCCGCTGAGAAATGCCGCGTTCTGGCGCGGGGTCCCGCCGAGCACCGTGATGTCGCCGCCCGTGGGCCGGGCCAGCCCGGTGAGCAGCCGCAGCAGCGTCGTCTTGCCGGCGCCGTTCGGGCCGATCAGCGCCGATATCCGGCCCTCGGGAACGGTGACGGTGGCCTCGCTCAGGGCTGTGACCCGGCGGTAGCGCTTCGACAGCCTGCGGGTCTGGATAACGGCCGGGTCGCTGCTTGCCATCATGCGGTCTCCTCATCGGCCGCCGCTCGCAGCGTGATGCGCAGCAGCGATTCGATCGACTCGTCATCGAGCCCGGCCTCGCGGGCGCCGCGCACCCAGTGCGCAAGGCTGCGGGCGAGCCGCGAATGCGTGCCGGGCGGCGGGCCCGCCGGGCGGCCGACCACGAACGTGCCGTGCCCGGCCCGTGGCTCGACGAGGCCGTCGCGCTCCAGGTCGCGGTAGGCCTTGAGCACGGTGTTGGGGTTGACCGCGGTAGCCGCAACGACTTCCCGGACGGTGGGCAGCTTGTCGCCCACGTCGAGCACGCCCATCCGGAGCGCCTGCCGGACCTGCTGGACGATCTGCAGGTACGGCGGCACCACCGAGCGCCCGTCGACGCGGAAGCTAATCACCTGTGTCCCTAGTTACTAAAGTACTATGACGTTAAGACTTTAGATTAGACTAAGGGCAGCAGTCAACGATGACTCTGGCTCGTCCTGGACGCGGAACTCGCGCGGCGGCGCGCTGACGAGATGGCCGCCGCCCGCGAACTGCTGACCGGGCTGGGCGTGCTCGAACCCAACAAGACCCGATGATTCTTGGGCCGTCGGGCCGTCATACTTCCGAACCCGTTGGCAGAGGAGGTCGCTGATGCGCAGCGTGACCTATTCCATGGCCGTCTCGCTTGACGGCTACATCGCTGGGCCCGGCGGCCAGTTCGACTGGAGCATCCCCGACGAGGAACTCGTCCGTTTCGGCAATGACGAGACACGGAAGGTCGGCGTCATGCTGCTGGGACGAAAGCTGTACGAGACGATGCTGTACTGGGAGACCGCCGGGGAGGACCCGTCGCTCGACGACTCAGACCGCGAGTGGATCGCGATCTGGAATCCGCTCCCGAAGGTGGTGTTCTCCAGCACGCTGCCGGCGGTCCAGGGCAACGCCCGCCTTGCCTGCAGCGGTCTGGCGGAGGAGGTCAAGCGGTTGCGAGCCGAGCCGGGGGAGGGCGATATCGGAATCGGCGGCGCGACTCTCGCCGCCGAGGCTGCCGCGCTGGGCCTGATCGACGAGTACCAGGCCAGGGTCTACCCAGTGCTGGTTGGCGGTGGCATACCGTTCTTTCCCCAGCACGAGCGCCGGGTGGATCTCGAACTCCGCGAGACCCGCACCTTCAGCTCCGGAGTCGTATACCTGCGCTACCACGTAGCGCGCTAACCCAGCAGTAAAGGCACTTAGTAGTACCCGACCTGGTTAGGGAACCAGGACCGCCCGGCGGTATGGTGCCTGTCCAGTTTGCGCCCACCCATGGGCGGCATGCTCGAGTGGCATTGCCTCGTGGTCGACGGTCAGCCTGCCGGCGCCGGCGTAAGCCAGGATCTCGGTCAGCGCGTCAGATTTCTGCTCCGGGCTGAGCGCGTTATTGGTGTAGCCAAGCACCGACTGCACGCCGCTGCGGACGGATGCCGACGAGAAGCTGGCCAGCGGTCCGGCCGATGAGCCAAGGTTCACCAGGCGTCCGCGCGGTGACAGGACGCGCATGGCCGCCTCGGCGGGCCGGCCCCAGACAGGATCGAGCACCAGGTCCACCCTGCCGGCAGTTGCCCGCGCGAGCTCGGCGGCGATCGCGTCGACGTCGCCGCCCCCGGTGTCAGCCACCGCATCCGCGCCTAGCTGTGCCGCCCTGGCCCGCCCGACCGGATCGCGGCACGCAGCCGTGACCCGCTCGGCCCCGAGCAGTCTGGCCACCTGCACGCCGACCTGGCCGACTACGCCGCTGGCCCCGAGGACAAGCACGTGCTCCCCGGGCTGCAACTCGCCGCGCCAGGTCAGCGCCATCCAGGCAGCAATGGCAGACAGCCCGAGCGCGGCGACTACGCTGTCGCCGACGCCCTCTGGTATCGGCAGCACGGCTGACTCCTCGGCCACGCACAGCTCTGCCATGGCGCCGTCGCCCGGCCGCATTCCCGCGTTGCAGCTGAACCAGACGCGCTGCCCGGCGTCCAGGGTGTCGGCGTCGGCAACTACTCCGACACCCTGGACGCCCGGTGCGTATGGCAGGGCCGGCGCACCGAAGTAAGACGTTCCCGACGCGCAGAGCACGTCGAGTGCCGAGATCGGCGCGGCCGTGACACGGATCAGCACCTGGCCGGCACCCCGGTGCGGCGCGGGATACGACTCCAACGCAGGAGCCTCGCCGTGCTTGCGGATCAGTGCCGCTTGCATCGTGCCGGGATCAGGCTGGGTCACTTCCGCCGGTGCCCTTCCACTGCGCGGAGCCCGCGTCCCACTCGGTGTAGGTGTAGGGGTTGTCCATGACTTCGGTGGGCGGGATCTCCGGATGCATACCCTCGGTCCACGCCTCCGGCCCGAGCTGGCCCTTCAGGTAGTCCACCGTCTGGTCGATCACCTGCCTGGCCTTGCTGAGATCGGTGTCCACCAGCGCGTGGTCGTACTTGACCACCCGGCCGTTCACGACGACGGTGTGCACGTCGCCGCGCTGGGCCTGGAAGACGACGTGGCCGTACGGGTTGAGCACGGGGAACATGACCGGCGAGTTGTCGTTCTTGATCAGCACGAGGTCGGCCTTCTTGCCGGGCTCGATGCTGCCGATCAGCGAGTCGAGACCGAGTGCCTTCGCGCCGCCGCGGGTAGCGAAGTGCACGACGTCTTCAGCGCGCAGGTGAGCGTTGGTGACAGTCTCCTGCCTGTTGTGCGCTTCAAGATGCTCGCGAGAGCGGTCGGCGCTCAGCGTTGTCCGCATGGCGGTGAACAGGTCGCCACTCCACCACACGCTGGTATCCAT
>JASHTT010000464.1 GCA_030040415.1 Streptosporangiaceae bacterium
CGACTCGCACCGCGACCTGCTCGAGGGACAGTGCGCGACACTCGCCACGGTGGGCCCCGACGGCCGCCCGCAGCTGACCGAGGTCTGGTTCCTGGCCGAGGGTGACAAGATCGGCCTGTCACTGAACACCACCAGGCAGAAGACCAAGAACCTGCAGGCAAACCGTGCGGTGAACCTGTTCTTGCTGGACCCGGCCACGCCGTACCGGTACCTGGAGGTCCGCGGCGACGCAGAGGTCACGCCCGACGACGACTACGCCTACGCCGACAAGGTGGGCGCTAAGTACAACGCTGACCTTCGCTCCCGCGACCAGCCAGGCGAGAGCCGCGTCGCAGTGACGATCAAGCCCGTGCGGGTTAACGCCGTCGACATGCGGCGCTGAGCTAGCCGATCCCGGCAACCGGCGGGGCACCGCCCGGCCAGTGGTGCACCCGGACGGCCTTGCCCACCTCGGTCCTCGGCACGGACCCGGGCGGCAGCAGCGCGACCTCTACCGACACGCCGAGCGCGTCCTTCAGGTCGGCCTCGAGCTGCGAGCTGACATCGTGCTGCGGCACGGGCACCGCCGTTCCCAGCTCACAGCAGGCAATCAACCTGCGCTGCGATGCTCGCTCGTCGATCACGAGCGCATAGTCGGGCAGCACCGCGGGGTGGCCGAGCAGGACTCGTTCGATCTCGCTCGGATAGACGTTGACGCCCCGCACCACGAGCATGTCGTCCTTGCGGCCGGTGACCTTGCTCATCTTGACCAGTGTCCGGCCGCACTGGCAGGTGCCGCGGCGCAGCGAGGCGATGTCCCCGGTCCGGTAACGCAGCAACGGCATCGCCTGCTTGGTGAGGGTGGAGAACGTCAGCTCGCCGGGCGTGCCGTCGGGCACCGGCTGCCCCGTGAGCGGATCGAGCGCCTCGACCAGGAAGTGGTCCTCGTTGACGTGCAGACCGTCGGCCGCCACGTAGCACTCCGCTGCTACGCCGGGCCCGATGACCTCGGACAGCCCGTAGATGTCCAGCGCACGCAGGCCGAGCAGCCGCTCGATGTGCGCCCGCATTTCGTCGGTCCACGGCTCGGCGCCGAACAGGCCTGCCCGCAGTCGAAGGCCCTGCGCCGGCCCGAGCTTGGCCTCCGCCAGCGCCTCGCCGAGCCGGACGGCGTACGACGGCGTGCAGGTGAGAATGTCGGGCCGAAGGTCGGCAATCAGCGTTACCTGCCGTGCCGTCATGCCGCCGGACACCGGGACCACGGTGGCGCCAAGCTCGATCGCACCCTGGTGAATGCCGAGGCCCCCGGTGAAAAGACCGTAGCCGTAGGCGTTGTGCACGATGCTTTCTCCGGTCGCGCCGGCCGCCGCGAGGGCCCGCGCGCACATCCTGGCCCACAGCTTGAGGTCGGCGCGCGAGTAAGAGACCAGCGTCGGCCGGCCCCCGGTGCCGCTCGAGCCGTGCACCGCGACGACCTCCGCACGCGGCACGGCGAGCAGCCCGAACGGGTAGCTGTCCCACAGGTCCTGCTTGCCGGCGGTCGGCAGCCTGGCGAGTGTGGCCAGGTTGACGTCGGCGCCGGCCGCCACGCCCGCCTCCTTCAGACGGCGGCCCTGCGTCCCGTCGGCTGTGAGCAGCCGGTCGACAAGCGCCCGCAGCCTGTCCAGCTGCAGCCCGGTGAGCTGCTCGGCCGGCATCGACTCCGCATCCGGCTCGAACATGGCCGGCTTTTCCTCTGGCTGCATCCGCCAACCTCCAGTACCCGGCATGCGCCCAACCTGCCGTGCCGGCAGCTTACGATGACCGTATGAGCACACAGCCTGACCGGTCCCGGGTCCGCCTGCCGGGTATATCTTCTCGTGCCTACGAGCACCCCGCCGATCGGTCAGCGCTGGTGGCGCTGCGCAAACTGACCGGGTTCGACGTCATACTCAAGAACCTGGCCGGCCTGTTCAATGACCGCGCACTCCGGCTGATGTTCCTGGCAAGCTCGGTGCGCTGCTCGAACTCGCAGTTCCCCGACCTGTACCAGGCCATGCTGGACGGCTGCTACATCCTTGACCTGCCGGTAGTGCCCGAGCTGTACGTGTCGCAGGACCCGATGGCCCAGGCCCTGGCGCTCGGCCAGAGCAAGCCGTTCATCGTGCTGTACAGCGGCATCGTCGAGCTGATGGACCCGGAGGAGATCCGCTTCGTCATCGGCCACGAACTGGGCCACGTGCACTCCGGCCACTCGGTCTACCGGACGATGCTGTTCTACCTGATGAACCTCGCCAACCGGCTCGCGCTGGTGCCGTTCGCCTGGATCGGCCTCAAGGCGGTCATCTGGGGCCTCGAGGAGTGGTACCGCAAATCCGAGCTGTCCTCTGACCGGGCCGGGCTGCTCGCCACGCAGGACGTGGAGGCGGCACGCCGCGCACTGATGAAGCTGGCCGGCGGGCGGCACCTCGCCGAGTTCAGCAGTGACGAGTTCCACCGCCAGGCGCGCGAGTACGACGCCGTTCCCGACGTCCGGGAGAGCCTGCTCAAGCTGCTGCAACTGCAGGGCCAGACCCACCCGTTCGCCGTGGTGCGGTTCGCCGAGCTGGACCGCTGGGCCGAGGACGGCGAGTACAGCGACATCCTGGCCGGCAACTACCCGCGCCGTGAGGACGATGCCAGTGCCTCGGTCGGCGACGAGTTCCGCAGCGCGGCCAAGTCCTACCAGGACTCCTGGAGCCGCAGCGCCGACCCGCTGGTTGGCGCGGTCCGCGGCGTCGCCTCGGGCGCTGTGGACGCCGGCACCCGGCTGTTCAACCGGTTCGCCGGAGGCGGCAACGACCACAGCGACGACAACGACGAGGACAACGAGTAGGCAACCGCTCGGCCACGCCTTCATCAGGGCCAGCGCCGACTACCGGCGATCTGAGCACCCTGCATCTGTCGCGTCGAGCCCGTCACCGCCATGATCACGGAGGATCCGGGCTGGCCTGGTGCCCGGATCCTCCGTGATCATGAAAGCCACTGCGGACGGTCGCCCGCCCGCCCGCGTTGCTTCAGACTCCGGCGGTCGCCGCGACCGGGCTCAGCCGGTTGAGGATGGCGGGCAGCGAGCCCGGGTGCACGACGCCGACCCGCTGCGTCGCCCTCGTCAGCGCGACGTAGAGGTCGTTCATGCCGCGGGGCGACTCGGCAAGTATCCGGCCCGGGTCCGCGATCAGCACGCAGTCGAACTCGAGGCCCTTGACCTGCCTGACTGTCAGCACCACGACCGGGCTGGACAGATCCGGATCAGCGCCCAGCGCCGTGCCGGGCAGTGCCCCGGCTACTGCGTCGCCCAGCTCCGCGGCAGTGCCGGCCGGCACGATCACCGCTAGCTTGCCGTCACCTGCCTGGCTGGCGAGCTCGACGGCAGCGTCGGCGACCGCCGCGGCCAGCGCCTCGCGAGTCGTCTCCCGATGCCAGGGCCGCACGCCAGACTCGCGGACCGACCTCGGCGGCTCCAGGACCGGGTCGATGGCGGCCAAGACGTCCGCGGCGACCTCCATCACCTCGGCGGGCGTGCGGTAATTGACAGTCAGCGGGGCGAGCCGCCACCGGTACTCGAGGTACGGTCCGAGCGCCTGCTGCCAGCCCGCCTGACCTGCCAGGTCCGACGTCTGCGCCACGTCGCCCACGACGGTCAGCGACCTGGCCGGGCACCGCCGCATCACCATCCGCCAGGCCATCTGCGACAGCTCCTGGGCCTCGTCCACGATCACGTGCCCGAATGCCCAGGTCCGGTCCTTGGCCGCCCGCTCGGCGGCGGTCAGGTCCAGCTCGTCCTCGTAGCGTGCGGCCAGGGCGCTGGCGTCGACGACGTCGACGCCCATCAGCAACTCGGGGTCGTCGTCGTCGTCACGGCCGATGATGTCGAGCACGCCCTGCGCGTATGCCTCCTGCTGCCGCCTGCGCCGGCGCTCGGCCGCCCGGACCGCCCTGTCGTCCTCACCGAGCAGCTCGGCCGCCTCGTCGAGCAGCGGAACGTCGGCGGCCGTCCACGCAGCGCCGGGCTCGCGCCGGAGCGCCGCCCGGTCCGCCTTGCTGACGCCCGCCGCCGCCGCAGCCAGCAGGGCCGGGTCCGCGAACAGGTCGGTCACGAGCTGCTGCGGCGTGCTGATCGGCCACAGCCTGTCCACGGCCGCCCGGACCGCCGGGTCAGCCCGCAGTTCCTTGCGCAGGTCACTGGTGTCCTGCCGGTCGAACAGGCTCTCGCCGGTCTTGATGTCCAATCCGATGCGGCTGGCCAGCTGCCTGGTCAGCGCGTTGACGATCTCCCGCTCGAAAACGGTCCGCGCCTGGTTGTGCGGCCGTCGTGATCTGCGGGCCCGTTCTCTCGCCTGAGAGATCGCGCGCGGCGTCAGGCTGAGCCTGCCGACGTCCGTCGTCACCTCCGGCGCCTCATCCTCGCGGCCGACCGCAGTCACCAGCCGGATCCGCGCGACGTCCGTGCCGATTTCGACCGGCTCGGATGGCACATGCTGCAGGTTGCGGACTGCAGCCCCGATGACCTTAGCCATGCCGATGCGGCCCTTGATCTCGGCCACCTCGGCCGGCTCCTGGCCAGTCGCGACCACACCGGGGAACAGCTCACCGATCGTCGATAGCAGGACGCTCGTCTCGCCAAGCGAGGGCAGCACCTGGCCGATGTACCGCAGGAAAGTGGCGTTGGGGCCGATCACCAGGACGCCGCGCTTCTCCAGTTGACGGCGGTAGGTGTACAGCAGGTACGCGGCGCGGTGCAGCGCAACGGCGGTCTTGCCGGTGCCGGGACCGCCTTGCACCACCAGCGCGCCGGGCATCGGCGCCCTGATGATGAGATCCTGTTCGGCCTGGATGGTCTCCACGATGTCCGTCATGGAGCCCGTCCTGCTGGCGTTCATGGCCGCTAGCAGCGCAGACTCGCCGGTCAGGCCCTCGTGCCTGGTCGGGTCGGCAACCGCGAGGTCGAGTACCTCGTCGTCCAGGCTGGTTATCCTCCGGCCGCTGGTCTTGATGTGCCTGCGCACCCGCACGTCACCGGGCGACGCGGCAGTTGCCAGGTAGAACGGCCGCGCGGCGTCTGCCCGCCAATCCATGAGCAGCTGGGCATAGTCGTCTGTGTCGGAGTGAATTCCAAGCCTGCCGATATAGCGCAGCTCGCCGTCGTCGAACTCCAGCCTGCCGAAGCACAGGCCGTTCTCCGCCGCCTCGAGCTGTGCGATCTGCTGGCGGTACATGGCGCTGAAGGCTTCCCGTTCTACCCGTGCCTGATGCGTGCCTCCGGTATGCACGAGGACGCCGGCTATCCGGTTCCGAGCGCGTTCCCTCAGGTCATCGAGCCGCGAATAGAGCAGCGAAATGTATTCCTGCTCGCGATCCAGTTCCGCGTTTGACAAGCATGCTCCTTTTTGCTAAACTAGAATTGCGAAATAGTGGTCCCTATTTCGCCTTTCTTGTCTCAAGTGCTACTAAGCAGGTGGCACGCTTTTTTATTTCCCCCAGAGCTCTTTTCTTTCCGGCCGGGGTGCCTAGCTGATCCGGGTATCCGTGCCGCGCGGGCCGAGCATGACGCCACCCGCGGGTACATCGGGATCCCAGTCGAACACCACCGAGTTGTCCTCGTCGCCGATCAGGACTTCCGCTCCGGCGGCCGCGCCAGCTTCTGCCAGCGCCTGCTCGATGCCCAGCTTCGCCAGCCGGTCCGCCAGGTAGCCGACGGCCTCGTCGTTACTGAAGTCGGTCTGCATGATCCACCGCCGCGGCTTGTCGCCGACAATCCGGAAGCTATTCTCCCCGGTGCCGACCACCTCGAAGTCGGGCCCTGCCACGGGCGCGGGCCGCAGGACGATCCTGGTCGGCTCCACCGGCGGAGCGGCCGCACGAGCCGCCGCGATCACCGAGGCCATGCCGAAGGTCAGCTCGCGCAGGCCCTCGGTCGAAGCGGCGGAAACCTCGTAAACGGGCAGGCCCCTGGCCGCGAGCTCGGGTGCGACCAGGTCGGCGAGTTCCCGCGCGTCCGGCACGTCGATCTTGTTCAGCGCCACTAGCCTCGGCCGGTCGGCCATATCAGCGCCGGTCAGCTCCGCATACGCGGCAAGCTCGGCTTCCACCGCGTCCAGATCGCTGATCGGATCCCGGCCGGGATCCTGTACCGCGCAGTCGAGCACGTGCACCAGTACCTTGCATCGCTCCACGTGCCGCAAGAAGTCAAGGCCCAGGCCCTTGCCGCTGCTCGCGCCGGGGATGAGCCCGGGCACGTCGGCGACCACGAATTGCACCTGACCGGCCTCGACGACACCGAGGTTGGGCGTCAGCGTGGTGAACGGATAGTTCGCGATCTTGGGCCGGGCCGCCGACATCGCGGCTATCAGCGAGGACTTCCCAGCGTTCGGGAAGCCGACGAGCCCGGCGTCGGCGACGGTCTTCAGCTCCAGGACCAGCACGAGCTCCTGGCCGGGCTCGCCGCGCAAGGCGAAGCCTGGCGCCTTGCGCCGCACCGAGGCCAGGGCAGCGTTCCCGAGGCCGCCCTTGCCACCCTCGGCGGCGACATACCTGGTTCCGGCGCCAGTGAGGTCGGCGAGCTGCTCGCCGTCCGCGGTCTTCACGACGGTGCCGTCCGGCACCTTGAGCAGGAGATCGGCCCCGTCCGCGCCGTTGCGGTTTGAGCCCGATCCCTGCTTGCCGTCTCCGGCCTTGCGCATCGGCCTGCGGTGGAAGTCAAGCAGTGTGGCGGTGCCCGGGTCGACCTCGATGATCACGTCACCACCCCGGCCGCCATTGCCGCCGTTCGGCCCGCCGAGCGGCTTGAACTTCTCCCGGTGCACAGATGCGCAGCCATGCCCGCCGTGACCGGCGCGCACCCGCACCTCGGCTCGATCGGCAAATTCCGCCACGGCTCTCCCCTCAGCTTGTGCGGCAGGTCCGTGTCAGTAATGGCCGGAGGGCGGGCCTCGCCGGCCCGCCCTCCGCAAGTCTGCAGTTCTCCCGGCCGACCGGGCCAGCCGACACCTCTAGCTGGCCGCCTTCGCGGCCCCGGCCTCCGCCGGCTGCACGCTCACCGCGCGCCGGCCACGCCGCGTGCCGAACTCCACATGACCGCTCACCAGCGCGAACAGTGTGTCGTCTCCGCCGCGACCGACACCGGTACCGGGGTGGAAGTGCGTCCCGTGCTGGCGGACGATGATCTCGCCCGCGTTGACGAACTGGCCGCCGAACCGCTTCACGCCGAGTCGCTGGGCATTGGAGTCACGCCCGTTCCGGCTGGACGACGCGCCCTTCTTGTGTGCCATCTCAGCCCTTCTTCCTCGCCGCGGCGGCCTTCGCCTTCGGCGCACCGATGCCGGTCACCCGCACTTGGGTGTACTTCTGCCGGTGACCAAGACGCCGCCGGTAGCCGGTCTTGTTCCGGTAGTGGATCATGTTGATCTTCGGGCCGCTAGCCGCGCCCACGATCTCCGCGGTGACCTGGTAAGCACCCAGCTCAGCCGGGTCGCTGATCACCTTGCCGTCGTCCACGACAAGCAAGGTCGGCAGCGTCACGCTGGTCCCGACCTCACCGGACAGCTTGTCGACGGTCAGGACGTCATCGACAGACGCCTTCTCCTGCCTGCCGCCACAGCGCACGATCGCGTACACCGAGACTTCTCTCCTTCTAGTGCAAGCCCGCCGCGCGAGTCGCGGAGACGTAAGCAAGCGCTGGTTGTCGTTATGCCGGGGACGCGCTCACCTGACATCGCGCACTAAGGCGATCCGGGCCTGAAAGGGCCGCCAGATCCTGGCACGCGCGCCGACCCTAGAGCTTACCAGACCGCACGGGCGATCAGCCGCTCGCGACCTCCGCGGACTCCTCCGCCGGGCTCCCGGGCACTCCATCCGGCCGGGCATCGGCCTTCTCCGCCGCATCCGTGCGCCGCGCCTCCGCGCCGACCGCGTCCGCACTGCCTGTATCGGCACGGTCCGTACCGGCATTGGCCGTATCAGCACCGGCCGTATCAGCACTGTCGGGGTCACCGCTTGCCCCGTCGCCGCCGGCTGCCCCGCCGCTGTCAGAATCCGCGCCTT
>JASHTT010000465.1 GCA_030040415.1 Streptosporangiaceae bacterium
GCCCGCGCCTACTACGAGCAGCTGCGCGCCCGCGGCACCGGCCACGAGGCCGCGCTCCGCCAGCTCGCCAGCCGCCTGGTCGGCATCCTGCACGGCTGCCTCAAACACCACACCCGCTACGACGAGGCGATCGCGTGGCCGCAATACCAACACCACGCCGCCGCTTGACAGCCAAACCTGCTGGGATGTCTTTGGGCGGTGTTGTCACAACGGCGCCCTTACCGACGGCCGGAGGCTGGCCGTCTTAGCCGGTAGCCGCGGCGACGGCGACGTAGATGCCGAAGCCCAGCAAGATGAGCCCGGTGATCCGCCGGACCCAGGCCACGGGGACGAACGCAAGGCTCTGGGCGCCAACCGTCACCGCGATCGCGGAGACAGCCCACAGGCCCAGGGTCGCGCCGGCGAAGACCAGCAGCGGATCGTAACGGGCTGCCAAGTTGGCCGCCGTGACTTGGGTGATGTCGCCCAGCTCGGCAACGAAGACCACGCCGAAGCTGGTCGCGGCGACCGCGAGGAACGAACGGCGGGCGGCATCCGGCCGGCTGGCCCCGGCGTCGGTATCGCCGTCGGCGTGGAAGCTCGTCCACCACAGGTAGGCCGATCCGGCCAGGAAGAGCGCGGCAACCACGCCGTCGACAACCGGACGCGGCAGCAGTGCCAGCAGCTGTCCCGCGGTGACGGCGATGGCCATCTGCACCGCGAGGGCCGCGGCCGCGCCGACCCAGACCCAGGAGGCCCGGTACCGGGTGCTGAGCACCAGTGCGGCGAACATCGACTTGTCTGGCAGCTCAGCGAGAAACGTCAGCGCGAACGCGATGGCGGCTACAGCCGCGTAGTGCACGGGGCCCTTCTTCCGGTCAGGTCTGGCACCGACCGGATCTGCGACGGGACCTCGGCCGGATCTGCTCTACAGCCGAAGGTCTTGTCCGCCGCGCTCAGGCGACCCGCCGGGCCGGGCGCATAAGCGCCGGGTATGGCGGCCCGCCGACGAAGGACTACTCCCCTTCGCCTGCAAGTCTAGCCGCCGAGACAAACCGCGTGCCTGAGTTCGGCCGCAAGGCCGCGGCGGGATGCGGCGGCCGGCAAGTCGCACGACCGCGCGGGGCGGCTGGCCCTGGCCGGCCTGTGTTACGCGTAACATTTGTCAGGTGGCCGACATCCGGACTTGCGACCGCTGCGGCGCGGCATTCACGCCGCGGCGCGAGCACGCGAGGTTCTGCTCGGCTCGGTGCCGCGTCGCGTGGAACCGCGCGAACAGCTACGACCCGGCGGCGGAAGCTAGCGCGCTGCGGTGGTCTGTCACGGCGATGAGCGAGACGATCGCCCGACTGCTGCGACTCGGCGAGTGTGACAGGCCCCGAGCGCTCGGCCTGATCGGTGAGGCTGTCTGGCTGGTCACGATCGTCGACGCCACGCTTGTGCGCCACCACCCCGAGTCCTACGATCGCGTGCTCGCCGGCGAGCAGCCCGCGCAGCGCGATGGCGTCAACGGCACACTGGCCGGCCTCAGGTTCGTACGAAACCGGATCGGGGTCGATACCGATATCGCCGCCCTCGTTCAGCCACGCGGCGAACATGGCGGACGTGTCGCCAGCTGGCTGTGGCAGCCGGCCAGCGCGCCGCGGCTCGATTCGCTGTCCGCACGCGGGCGTGAGTGGGAGATGGCGAGATACCAGGAGTACCAGGCCTGGCTTGCGGGTCGCACGATGACCGAGACGTTCGGGCGGGCCGCCTCGTTCCTGCAGCTAGCCGCTGACGGCGCGACCTTGGGCTCGGACGAGGAGCAGCTCGCGTCCGGCACCGCGCTGAGGTAACCGCGCTCCGTCCGCGTACCTGTGCCACGGCTTGCACGACCGATACCCTGGCCTGGCCTATGTGATTGGGGCTGTGCCGGTCAGGGAGGAACATCATGGCCGTGTGGGCGAACGACCCGGTCAGCCCGGGCGGTGATGGCGCAGCAGGCCCTCCTGGTGGTCCGGCGGCCACCCGCGAGGCACGTCACGTAGCGATGCAAGCGCGGATGGCCGAGATGACAGTTCTGGCCATCGCGCGGTTCACCAAATGGCTCGAACCGGAGATGCTCGGCTTGGCCAGCCTGGTCGGCCCGGGCAGCGTTTGCATAGATGTCGGTGCGGCGGCCGGTCTCTACACGCTCCCGTTGTCCCGCCTGGCCGGTCCGTCCGGCGTTGTGCACAGCATCGAGCCGCTGCCGTTTGCCTGGCCGGTGTGGAACCGCGTGCTGCGCGTCCGCACATGCCCGAACGTCCGGTTCCACGCGGTTGCCGTCGGCGCGGAACCCGGAGTCGCCGAGATGAGCGTGCCGATGGGCCGCTACGGCATGGTGACCGGCCGGTCCTTCGTCAGCCAGCGCTGCCGCGGGCTGGGATCTAACGCCGAGTTCGCCCGGCACATCAGCTACCCGGTGACGGTGGACACGCTGGACGGCATGTTCGCGGGACCGGACCTGACCCGGCTGGACTTCGTCAAGGTCGACGTCGAAGGCGCGGAACTGCACGTCCTCACCGGCGGTGAGAAGATCATCGACGAGTTCAGGCCGGCCATGCTGATCGAGATCGAGGCCCGGCACACGGTCAGGTACGGCTACTCGCCGGACGACGTGGTGGACTGGCTCACCAGTCGCGACTACGACATGTACACCTGGCAGGAGGGGTGGCAGTCAGTGACCCAGGTCAGTTCCGGCATCCGGAACTACCTGTTCTGCCACCGTTAGCGGTCGGCCACCAGGCCGCTGACCAGGTTGCCGCCTCAGAGGCCGAATAGCGCTACTCCGTTGTGCCATAGCACGCCGCGCAGCCAGTCGTCACCGAGGCCAACCTGAACGAGCCCCGCGACCTGCGCCGCGAACGCGTGGGGGATCGTCGGGAAGTCTGATCCGAACACGATCCGGTCGCCAAGTGCGCCGAGCCTGTCGATCAGGTGGACCGGCGCTGGTCCCAGGTACGGCGGGTCGGTGAAGATCATCGCGGTGTCCAGCCACACGCCGGGATGGTCCTCGGCCATCGTCACGAACTCCGTGCAGTCCGGCGCGCCAAGGTGCGCGATGACCAGCCGCAGCCCCGGGAAGCGGTCGAGCAGCCGCCGGACCGGCTCCGGTCCGCACCACCGCTCGTTACCCGAGCCGTCTTTGACCGCCCCGGCATGCAGCACCACCGGAGTGCGGGCCTGCTCGATCAGCGCCCACGCGTCGTCGAGCCGCGGGTCGGTGGCATCGAACCCGCCCACCTGGAGATGAACCTTGACGCAGCGTCCCCCGGCAGCCAGGCACCGTGCCGTCTCGGCGGCCACACCTGGCTCTGGGTAGATCGTGAAGGTCGGAATCACCGCCGGGACCTCGGCCGCCAGACCCAAGGTGTGATCATTTAGGAACGACAGCATCCCTGGCTGGTGCGCGTAGGCCAGCGCGGTGTGGTGGCGGACGCCCACGCGCGCCAGCGTGGCCAGCCGCTGCCGCGCGGACAGCCGGTAGGTGACCGGCCACGGCGGCGAGAGGGAGTCGAACCAGGCCCACACGGCTTGCTGCAGGCGCTCGGGCAGGAAGTGGACGTGTGCGTCGACTATCCCAGGCAGGCCCAGCGCCGCCAGGAAGGCAGGAACGTCATCGTCGGTCACTGACGCGACACCCTAATGCCGCGACCTGCCGGGGACGAGGGCCTTCCGGCAGCAGGGCGCCAGATCAGCAATGCCGGAGGAACCGTGCAGTAAACGTCCAGGTCGGGTTCCTATGCTGTGGGAACGACGCGCCGAGGGCGTGCACCAGCATCGGAAGGATCGGTAGTCGTGCGCGAGGACGTGCAGATCTCATACCGCGGGGCCACCTACGAACTCGGACAGGGTCCGCAGTTCTACGGGATATGGGCGGCAGGGCGAGCGGACGCGCAGCCACTGGAGTGGTGGCCTAAGACCCCGGCTGGCTGGTCGGGAGCTTGGGCGCGGTTCGTCACTATGGAGGCCCCGGGCTCGATCGCGCCGGTAGACGAGGCCGCGACCAACCCTGGTGCCGGACACGCTGCTGACGCCGCGGGCGCTCCCACTCAGACCATCGGCGCTCCAACTCAGAGCTTCGGTGCCTCCGCGCAGGCTGAAGGGGCCCCGACGCAGACTCTTGGCGGCACCGGGCAGGCCGCGCTGTCCACCAGCGCGATCCGGGGGTGGATCGCCGGCGGGCTGCTCGCCTTCGGCGTCGGCCTCGGCATCGTAGGCCTGTTCCCGTCCTATCTGTCCGGCGCGAGCCTGGCGAGCGCGGCGGACGAGCTCGTGCCGCACCTGATCTACCTCGCGGCCTGGGCCGCATCTGCGGCTCTCATCGCGCTCGGTGCTGAAAGGCTGAGGATCGGGGCGCTGCTGGGCGTGGGCACGAGCATCGTCACCTTCGGGCTGTTCTTCTCCGACGCAGGGGAAGTGATGGGCCATCAGGCGACTGCCGGGCCCGGACTCGCGCTCGGCCTGATCAGCTGGGTAGCCTGCGCGGCCGGCTCCGGGCTTGCCCTTCGGGTGTCCCGCGCCGACGGGCCGGGTAAGCCGGATCGTCGGGAACTCGTCGCCGTCGTGACGTTGATCGTCGCCGGAATCGGCGCCGCGGCTGCGTTCGCCCCGTCGTGGGACAGCTACCTGCTGCGCTGGGACGCCGGCATCAAGACCGTCACCCTCGGCAACGCGTTCGCCAACCCGGCACCGGTTATCGTCGGCGATGTCCTGGTCATGGTGGCGGTCGTCGCGGCAATCGCCGTTGCCGCGCTGTGGCGCCCGGTCCGGCATGGCGGCGTTCTCGTGATCGGCGCCGCGGTGCCCCTGCTGGCCCAGGCCGTCTCGGCGCTGCTGCAGTTCCGGCTGCCGACTTCGCCACTGACGTTCGGAGTTACCCAGGCCGAGGCGTCGGCGATCGGGCTCACGATCAGTAACGGCCTGACGCCGATGTTCTGGGTCTTCTGCGGCTTCGTGGTGACGCTGGGGCTGCTGGCTGTGCGGATGCTGATCGCGGACGACCTCATGGTGCCCGCGTCCTACGGCCCGCGGCCGGGTGCGCCGGCCGGCCGGATGCCTGCCGGCCCGCAGCCTGACGCGGTCGCCCAGGTCGCCGCGCCCGCGGCTGCCTCGACCGGCACCTGGCCGTTCTTCGCGCCGCAGCAGGATGCGACGGCGACGGGCCAGGGTCCAGACGCAACCCAGCCCGGCGGCGGTACGCCGCCCGCCGCGACGCAGCCGCCGGCCACGACGTAACTCCGCTACCGACCGCAGGCGGGCGCTGCTAGCGTCCGGCTATGGACCTGGACTTCGCCACCACGGCCGAACTGACCGACGCGCTGCGGACCCGGAAGCTGTCCAGCCGGGAATTGCTCGAGCACCTGCTCGCGCGGGCCGACCGGGTGAACTCGGCTCTGAACGCGATCGTCGCCTACGACATCGACCGGGCCAAGCAAGCCGCGGCGGCCGCCGACGAGGCCACCGCGCGGGGCGACGAGCTGGGCCCGCTGCACGGCCTGCCGATGACGGTGAAGGACGTCTGGGAGACCGAGGGCCTGGTAACTACGTCGGGCGTCAGCCACCTGGCCAGGTACGTGCCGCAGTCGGACGCGCTCGCCGTCGCGAGGCTCAGGGCGGCCGGGGCGATCATCTTCGGCAAGACCAACACCCCGGCGTACGCAGGCGACTGGGAGACCTACAACGACGTCTACGGCAGGACCAGCAACCCGTGGGACACCAGCCGGACGGTCGGCGGATCGTCAGGCGGTGCGGCCGCCGCCGTCGCGGCCGGGCTCACACCGCTGGAGCTCGGCAGCGACATCGGCGGTTCGATCCGCAACCCGTCGCACTACAACGGGGTCTACGGGCTGAAGTCGTCCTGGGGCGTGGTGCCGGTCCGCGGTCACATTCCGGGACAGCCGGGCAGCCTGGTGACCGTGGATGTCGGGGTCGCCGGACCGATCGCACGCAGCGTCGCCGACCTGAGGACCGCGCTGGATATCGTCGCGGGGCCGGTGCCGGAGGATGCCGCCGCCTGGCGGCTCGAGTTCGATCCGGGAACTGACCTCGTCAGCGCTACGGGACTGCGGGTAGCCGCCGTGTTCGGCGAGGGCGCCGACATCGTGCCGATCTCCGCGGACGTCCGGGCGAATCTGGACGGGTTCGCCGCGAAGCTGGCCGACGCGGGCGTGCCCGTCGACCAGGTGCCGTTGCCGGTGTCGCTCGCGGACGGGCTGCGCACCTGGATCGACGTCGTGTCGCCTATCTTCACGGCCGGCCTGCCCGAGGAGGACTTCGCTCGCCTCGTTGCGCTGGAATCCGCGGCCGGCGACGACTTCGAGACGCTGATGGGCCGCGCGATGGTCGGCAGGTTCCGCTCCGTGCTGCGCGCCACCGATGTGCGCCAGCACCAGCGTGCCGCCTGGGCCGAGCTGTTCGAACGGTACGACGTCGTGCTGGCGCCCGTCATGCCCACCGCGGCATTCCCGCACGACACCGAAGTGCCGATGCCCGAGCGCCGGATCGACGTGGATGGCCGGCTTGTCCCGCACCTGGACGCCGCGGCCTGGCTATGCGCCATTGGCGCGATGCTGCTGCCCGTCGTGGTGCTGCCGACCGGCCCCGGCGGCAGCGGGCTGCCGGTCGGGGTTCAGCTGATCGGCCCGTTCCTTTCCGACGTGCGACTGCTGCGGGTCGCCGAACTGCTCGATGCCGCCGCCGGGACGAGGTTCACGCCCCCGCCTTTGGCGGTCGGCTAGCACAGCCTTTGGCGGTCGGCTAGGTCTGCGGCTTGCAGGCCACCACGATGTCGCGGGTGATCGCCTGGTCGACCCGGTGCCTGAACTCCAGATAGGGCCCGGACTCGACGGGCTCGAGCCCGGCCGCTGCCAGCATGCCGGCCGCCTCGGCACGCGACCCGACCAGGGTGTTCAGCGCAATGCCGAGTGCGCCCCCTGGCCGCAGCAAGCCAGCCCAGACCGGGACAGCCGCCGCGAGCAGGTCCTGCGGACGGCGTGCCAGCCCTGCGACGGCGGTTCGGCTGCCGTGCTGCACGCCGTACGGGGCGTCGGTCACCAGCAGGTCGAACGACCTGGGACGGAAGAACTCGGCGGCCCGGGTGGTGTCCGCACAGACGGTGTCCAGCCGCTGCAGACGACCAGCCTTGTACTCGTCCTTCGCCGCCGCCAGGCTCACCTGGAACCGCCTGCCGATGGTCTTCCCGTCGCGGCGGACAGGGCCGTCGTACTCTGCGTGGTGTTTGAGTCGCTTTCGCTTCAGCCAGGTCTTGAGGAACGCGCAGTACGCGTCGAAGTCCTGCCTGTCGACCTCGACACCCGCCGCGTCGTAGCCGTACATGAGCGCCTGGTTCAGCGTCGTGCCGCGGCCTGCCAGCGGGTCGAGTACCGTGAACGGCCGGCTGGTCATCTCGCCGGCAAACGCGGACGCCAGCAGCGTGACGTTCAGCAGTAGCTTGGTGAACTGCTCGTTCGTCTTGCCCTGGTACTTCTGGATGGTGATCAGGTCGTCGTCGTAGCGGTCGAGCCTGGTCACTTCGACCGGCCGGAGCAGCCCGCCAGCGGTCATCTCGAACAGCGCGTAGAGCGCGGAGACATTTCCCAGCAACGCGGCTTCTGCGGGGCCGATGCCGTCCGCCTCGAACCGGAGGTAAGGGACACCGCCGATCTGCGCGGGGACCGCCGGCGACAGCTGTCCGCCGAGCACGCCGGCGCTGAACGCAGCGAGTTCGGCAGCCGCAAGCTGCACCGCGGCCTCGGCATAGACACGGTTGGCCGACGGCGCGACCAGCATCACGAAGACCGGCATCAGGTAACCGGGCCGCCTGCCGACCGCCGCTGGTACTCGGTGACCGTCATGGTGACAGTCTGCTCGCAGCCGAGGTTCTGACACTCACAGCTGAACGGGAACGGCGGAGCGTCGGGCATCCGGTCCGGTCCGGCGTCTGCCCACCAGCCGAGCAGCTGCCGGACCACGACCGCGTTCTCGGCCTGCCTTATCTGCTGCCGCTCCCGGCCGTTGGCAGCGCGGACCAGCCCGCCGGGCACCTGCTGCAGCCGGGCCGCGACCATGTCGATGGTGTCGTCCAGCGAGTGAGTGCCGCTGACCTCGACTGTCGCGAGCCCGTGCCGGCCGGCCTGCTGCCTGTTCAGCTCAGTCAGCAGGACGTCCCGCTCCTGGCGGCGCCGCACGGCCTCCGCCGAGCCGGTCAGCTGCGGCCGCCTGGCGACTCCCCGTTGGCCGAACTCGGGCGTCGGCAGCAGCCAAAGTCCGTGCCCCGTGCTCTGCATGTGCGGTGCTACGAGGTCGGGCAGGAGTTGCGGCCCCTCCGCCACTACGGTCGGGCCCGGTCCCAGGTCGCGCAGGTCGTGCAGGATGAGCTCGAGGCGTTCTGCGGCGACTGCCGCGAACCAGTCGGCCAGTTCCGCGGGGCTCCTGCTCCACCGCTGCTCCGGCGTCATCGCCGCCGAGGCTTGATTCAGCGGGAAGCTGCCGTTCCTGCTGCGCTCGAGGTGGGCGTAGGTGTACCCGTCGACCGGGTAGATGCGCAAGTCGAGCCGCCTGGTCAGCACCCGCGCGATCGTCGTCTTGCCCGAACCGCAACCGCCGCCCAGCCAGAAGACACTGGCCATATGTCCGAGGGTTGCCACCCGCTTGCCCGTTCCCTTCTGATCGCGACCCGCCATGCTAGTGCCGCGAACGCGGGCCTGTCGCTGTCTCTGCCGGGCTTGACTCCGTACCCAGGTACGGCCGGTACCGTGCTTGGCATGGCCGGGATGACGATCGGGAAGCTGGCTGCGGCGGAAGGCGTCGGCGTCGAGACCGTGCGCTTCTACCAGCGCCGGGGGTTGCTCGCCGAGCCTGGGCGGCGCGGCGGTGGGTACCGGGAGTACTCGGAGGAAGACAGAGAGCGGCTGGTCTTCATCCGGCGGGCGAGGCAGCTCGGCTTCACCCTGGCCGAGATCGCTGATCTCCTCGGGCCTGCCGAGGCACGGTCGACCGGCGAGATCGCCCGGGCGGCGGAGGCGAAGCTCGCCGCGATCGACGAGCAGATCATGGAGCTATCGCGGCAGCGGTGCCGGCTGCGGCGGCTGGCGCACGTGTGCGAGCACGGCAACGGCGAGGATTGCGCGACGCTGTTCCTGCCTGAGCCGGTGACAGTGGCCGAAGGAGGCTGACGTGGGCAGTGCCAGGACCGCGACGGACGCCAGCTTCGAGTCGGACGTGCTGCGCAGCAGGCTGCCGGTGATCGTGGAGTTCTGGGCGGAGTGGTGCGGCCCGTGCCGCATGGTTGCACCCGTGCTCGA
>JASHTT010000466.1 GCA_030040415.1 Streptosporangiaceae bacterium
TGGCGGAGATGACCGACTTAGTCAGCCCTGCCTGCACTATCTGGGAGCGAGTCAGCATGCCCCGCTGAAACTCGGCAAGTTCGCGCAGTTCCTGCGGCAGGTCTCTGGACACGGGCCAAGGATGCTGTCGGTGCAGGCAAGGACTCTTGCTGTTTAGTAATGCTGTGAATAAGTGCCGCCCGGACCATGATCACGGTAAATCCGGGTCGGCATAGTGGCCGGATTTTCCGTGATCATGGTAATCGGAGCGTTCCTCGGCGGGATGATGCTGATGTGGCCGCTATCGACACATTCCTGATGGTGATCGGTGATTTGGCGGCTGGAGTTGCAGCGATCGCGGCGGTGACGGCGCTGCGCTATGCGCGACAGACCGTCCTGGAGGCCCGGGCGGAGAGAACCGCAGCGGAGCAGGCCCGGCTGACCCGCCGCGTGGAGTGGGTCGGCGAGGCCGTCGAGCACATCGACCGGCTCGCCGAAGATGACCTGCGAGATCGCCCAGTTGGCCAGACGTGGCAGCGCGGCCGCCAGTTGCTGGCGCAGGGCTTAGTCGGGCTCGACGGCCGTCTTCCGCAGACCGCCCGGCTGTTGTCCTGCGCCGACGCGTACAGCGCCAGGTCGATCACTGTGGTCGCCAGGGACGAGGTCGCGGCCGAACTGGCTCGGCTGGCCCGGTCGCAGGCCGTGCAGCCGGGGCAGGACAGGGCTGAGTCTGACGGCTCGAACCAGCGCCGGTCCACACGGCAATGGGATCCGGGCGCCTGGTGGCGTCCGGTACTCAGCAGGCACGAGCGTGTGTCGGGACAGCACCATCGGCCAGCCTCTCGAGCAGCTCACCGGCCAGCCGGAGCAACTCGATCTCGGTCGTCGTGAGAGCGCCGGCCAAGGCGGTCGCCAGCCAGGCATCCCGCTGCGCCATCTCGGTCCTCAGGCTGGCCTCGCCAGCTGCGGTGATGACCAGCAGCGATCTCCTGCCGTCTTGAGGGTCCTCGCGCCGCGCGAGCAGGGTCGCGGCCTCCAGGCTGGCAAGCGTTCTGGTCAGTGACTGTGGCTGGACCCGGTCCGCGGCAGCTAGTTCACCAGGACTCATCGGACCGCGTCGGTGCAGGTGCCCGAGCACGCTCAGCTCCACCGCGGTCAGCGGGCTGCCTTGCTCCTGGCGCAGCCGACGGCCTAGAGCCGTCAGGCCGCGCCGGACAGCCGTGGCCGCGGCAACGACGGGATCCGCGTCTGTGTCCACAGATCAATACGCTAGCACGTATTAGTTGGAGGAATTCGCCCACTACGCAGGTAAGAATTACTAAGCTTTAGCGTATGAATCATGCAGTGCCGTCTAGGACGAGCCAGGCCGTCGCGCTGACCAGGGCCACGATCGACAGGCCGACCAGCGCCGAGGGGTCCGCGGACGCGCAACGCTTGCTGTGCGAGGGCATGGGGTTCACCCCGCCGCCGTGGCTCTTGCCGAGCATCGAGGCCCGCACCCGGTTCGTGGACGGGCAGGTCCAAGACGCCATCGCAGGAGGCGTCCGCCAGGTCGTGATCTGCGGGGCCGGATACGACGACCGCGCACTGCGGTTCCGCGCCGACGGAGTCAGGTTCTTCGAGCTTGATCACCCTGACACCCAGGCCGATAAGGCGCGGAGGCTGCGCGCAATCGGCGGCGAAGCAGCGGTCACGCTCGCCGCCGTGGACTTCCGCACCGAGGACGTCGGCGCGATTCTGGCCGGCTGCGGCCACGACGCGCAGCAGCCGACGCTGTTCATCTGCGAAGGCCTGCTGGTCTACCTCGACGAGCAGACATGCCACCGGCTGCTGGCCGGCCTTGCGGCGTGCGCGCCACCCGGCAGCAGGCTCGCCGTCAGCATCGCCACTCACGCCGACGGACGTGACTCCGCTCAGGTCGTGGCCAGTGCGAACGCCCGGCGGCGAGCAGCCGCGGCGGAGCCTTGGCGCACGATCTTGCCAGCCGGCCAGCACCTGGATCTCCTCGCACGGGCCGGGTGGACGGTCAGCCGGGTCACGCAGTCCCCGACGGCAAGCTCGGAGGTCTCTGACGGCCGCTTGTCACTGCTGGTACTCGCCGCAATCGGCTAGCAGTGACCTCTCCGGCGCCGACCGGAGATGGTTCCTCGCGGGATGCAGCACCGCCTCGATCGCTGAGCGTCCAGCCAGTCGCTTGGGCCAGGCGGCCGCGGTTTGGCGTGTGCCGCTGGTGTGCCGCTGCCTTGCGACAGTTCTCCCGGAACCGGCACTGTGCCGGTTTATCGATTTGGGAGGGAACCATGCACGTTCGTAAGCCCGCTGCGCTGGCTGTCGCCGTCGTCGCCGCTGCTGCCGCCAGCGCCGTGATCGCCGTTCCGGCGCTCGCCGGAACCGGCGCAGCCGCCGCGACTCACACGCTGAACTTCACGGCTACGCAGATCGCGTCGCACAGCTATACCGGCGTCTACGGCTACGAGATCGACAAGGACGTCTACAAGGGCAAAGTCATCGCCGGCGACATCGTCGACTCGGTCTCCGCCGACCAGGAGGACGTGACGCTCGCGCTGAGCGACGGGTTCCTCTACGCGACGTTCACGGTCAACAGCAAGGGCGCCTTCTCCGGCAAGGTCACCGGCGGCACCGGTGCGTACAAGGGGGACAGCGGCACCATCCAGGGGCAGGTCACCAACTCCAGTGGGACCGCCGCGAACGTGACCGTGACCTACCACTAGGCGCGACCCGCCCGCGGCTGCTGCGGCCGTGGATGGTCGTGCAGTGGGAGGGGGCGCGCGGCCGGCGCTGGCTCAGGGTGATGATGGGGAGGGACTGACCGGGC
>JASHTT010000467.1 GCA_030040415.1 Streptosporangiaceae bacterium
TCGTACCTGCGTGCTCAGCGCTGCTCGGTCGGCAGGCTGGGAGCCA
This sequence comes from Streptosporangiaceae bacterium, assembly GCA_030040415.1. Classification (GTDB taxonomy): domain Bacteria; phylum Actinomycetota; class Actinomycetes; order Streptosporangiales; family Streptosporangiaceae; genus JAJYUU01. The sequence continues at coordinate 47 of JASHTT010000467.1, forward strand.
GTCGAGTCCGGGACCCTGGTGGTGATCGAAGGACCGCGGTTTTCCACCAGAGCAGAGTCGCGCTGGTACGCGGCACAGGGCTGGACCCTGATCGGCATGACGGGTCACCCCGAGGCTGTGCTCGCCCGCGAGCTGGCCCTGTGCTACACGAATATCGCGTTGGTCACCGACACCGACGCTGGTGTCGCAGAGGGCGAAGGTGTCACCCAGGAAGAGGTGTTCAGCGTGTTCGCCGCGAACATCTCCCGGCTGCGCGAGCTGATCGTGACCGTAGTCGCGGACCTCCCCCTCGAGCGCACCTGCGGCTGCCAGAAGTCGCTCGACGGGCTGAAGCTGCCGATCGAGCTGCCCTAATCGCGTCTACCTCTTTTCTCTGAGCCTGCTGCTCCGCTGGCTCAGGAGGTCGAGCCGTCTCTGCTGGCGAGGCCAGCGAGTCTGCCCCCAGCGTCCCGGCGCGGCGGCTGGCAAGCGGCGCCGGCAAGGTTGTCACGGTTGCTGCGCAGGCGCAGATGAGCCCCAGCCGCCTCCCGACGGCAACCTGCTCTGGTCGACTGCGGTCCCTGGCAGGCTAGGCTTGATGCGGTTCAGCGGTCGCGAGAGCGTGCCGGTGGCCGTTGCCCCGATAGCTCAGTGGATAGAGCGACTGCCTCCTAAGCAGTAGGTCGCGCGTTCGAGTCGCGCTCGGGGCGCAACCCGTAGGTCCAGCTCAGGCGGGTCACGCGAGCTGGCTGCCGATTATCGTTAGCGTCAGGTCAGGCGACGAGTTCGCGCAGGCGCTGAACGTCGGCCGAGATCCTGTCGATCGCGCTCTGGACGGTCTCGTCCTTGTGCGCGTTGAGACCGGAGAGTATCCAGCCCCGGATGAGGCTGGCTGGCGGGACGTCTAGGCGGGCGGCCAAGCGCTCGATCTCGGCCAGATCCTCGGGTGAGATGCGGGTAGCTACGGTGACGGACTTGTTCGGCCGCGTGAAGACGGCGCCGGGTGGCATCGGCTGCTCGGCCGTCGCCTCGGCTTCGGCGGCGATCTGCTCGACGATCTGCTTCGGGTCACTCATGACGCTGGCTCCCATCAGCGTAGGTCCGGCGGTCCGTGCTGTTAGCCCGCCAACCGCTAGCGCCCCACCATGATCCTGGCCTGTCCTCGCGCCGGACGAGGATGATCACCAGGACCGCCGATGCAGTCGGCGAGTAGCCGATTAAGCGGGCGCTCCGGCCGGAGGTGCTTTTGGGGTCAGGGTCGAATAGCAGCGCATCCGGGTCGGCGAGTGCCTCGTTCGCCTGCAGCACCGTGATCTGGTGCTGGGCTCGCATGTGGTCCTCGCCGTGCTGCCAGTCGACGTCTAACCCCATAGGGTGCAGTTTACAATTGTAAACACCTGTCGTCCAGTCGAGTGGAGTGGCCAGTATGCGCTGCCCGGCTCGACTCGCTTGACCGTAAGTCTGTGGACTGGCAATTCCTGGGAGCCAAACTGGGAGCCAACGCCAGCAGGATTCAGGCGGCGCCCAGCCTAGTCCGGCAAACGTTTAGCCAGCCCAGGGCCACGTGCAGCGTCGTCTGCCATCGCCTGGCATCGCTCGGTTCTGCCTCCTCAGCAGTAGGTCGCGCGTTCGAGTCGCGCTCGGGGCGCAACATTGCAGCTGACCGAGATTCGATCCCAGCTGGCCCCGTCCTCCGCCATTCCCGGTCAGCGAGGACCACCTCGCCACCCCGAAGACGACGCGAAACCGATCGCTTGCCTGCTCGCGCTGCTCCGGCAGTACCTCGACTCCCGGCCAACGTCTGGTAACAGGGAGTAGTCCCAAAACCAATTAATCGCCGCCCATCTGGTCATCGCAACCCACTGGGACATTGCGCGCCGTCCGCGGCTAGCGGACGCGCTGGCAGGCGTCTTCAGGCTGAACGCATACGAGCCAGATCCCGTCGGATGTAGCGCAGGTGCGCCCACTCCTCCTCCAGGATCACGCGAATGCAGTCACCGACCGTGGGATGCCAGTCACCGCCGCCCCACGGGTTGTCGCGTTCTTCCGCGAGCAGTTCCGGTGTGGCCGTGGCCAGGAAGTCGGTCACCAGCCGCTGCCGCTCGGCACGCACCGCGAGGATCTCCTCGTAGACTGGCGGGTCGACGCGGAAGATCGACATGTCGAAGCCCATCTCGTCGGCACCGGTGAAGATCTGGCCGATCTCGTGGAACGGCTGCTGCGTACGCAGGATCCCGCCGCGGAGCCAGGCGTCAGTCGCCAAGATGAGGTGCCGCAGGGTCTGGGCCAAGGACCACTCGTCCTCGACGTGGGCGTCCACCAGATCCGGCGGCGTTCCCGCCACCGTCTCGCGCCACGCGGACAGCACCGCGGCCCAGCCCTCGCGCAGGCCCTCGGGCGTCTGCGCCTTCTGCAGCTCGCGGCCCGGGAACTGCCGGTTGAGCTCGGCGTCCACGAGCGGCACCACGTCGACCCCGTTGACGAAGAGACTGCCGAAGAACAGGTCGTGGCTGTCGATGTCGAGTCCGTCCACATCGACGCTGCGCATCGTGACACCGCTGACATCGCAGAATCGCAGGGTGGCGCCCTTGAAGCTCGTCTTGACGAAGGTTGCGCCCTCGAACTCCTTCGTGCCGGAATAGGTCGTCATCGCTCCATCTTCACCGATGCCGCAGACAGTCCTGACCGACAGCATCAACGGGCCGGTGCGCGATGCGACCCAGACCGACGTGAAGGAGCGTTGGGCAGGCGAGTTCATCGGGATCAGAGTGCGTACACAGCAGTAGATGCGGACGTCGGCAGCGGTGGTCAACGCCGGGCGGATAGTAGCTATACTTATAGCCATGTCAGTGTCTGAACAGATGCCACTCGCGGACGTCAAGAACAGGCTGTCGGAGGTCGTCGACCGGCTGGAGCGCGAGCACGGCAGAGTAGTGATCACCAAGCACGGGCATCCTGCCGCCGTCGTGATGAGCATTGAGGACCTCGAGTCGCTGGAGGAGACGCTCGACATCATGAACAGCGCTGAATTGCTCGCCGATATCCGGGCTAGCCTCGCAGAGGTCGCATCAGGCGGCGCTGAAATCCTGAGCAAGGACCAGGCGCACCGGCTCGTTTCCGATCCGTGACGGGCAGTGGCTTCACCGTCGCCTGGACGCCGACCGCACGCCGCACGCTGGCCCGGCTGCCGGAGAAGGCCGCGACCGCGGCAGTCGAGTTCATCTACGGGTCGCTCGCCGAGATCCCTCGTCAAGTCGGCAAGCCACTCAAGCTCGGCCTCGCCGGACTGCACAGCGCCCGACGCGGCGACTACCGGGTCATCTACCGTATCGGCGATGACCTGCACACAGTCACGGTCATGGCGATCGAGCACCGCTCCGATGTGTACCGCGCCAGGCAGTACTGACCTCATCGCTGATGTGCGAATGGGACGGACGAGCGGATCGATCCTGACGTGCCTTGGCCGCACTGTCCGATCACGCATATAGGTTGCGAGCATGGACTGGAAGATCGAGCTCGTCGCCATCCCGGTAACCGATGTAGACCGGGCAAAGGCCTTCTACGTGGACAAGGTCGGCTTCCACGCCGACCACGACTACCAGGTAAC
>JASHTT010000468.1 GCA_030040415.1 Streptosporangiaceae bacterium
CCGTACCTGATGGCCCAGTAGACCTCGTCGGACAGCACCACCAGGTCGTGCCGCTGCGCGATATCCGCGATGGCCTCGCAGTCCTCGCGCGTCAGCGAGCTGCCGCAGGGGTTATGCGGTGAGTTGATGATGAGCAGCTTGGCGCGCTCGGTGATCAGCTGTTCCAGCTCATCGGTGTCGATGCGGAAGCCGTTCCGCTCGCGCAGCGGGACCGGCACGCCGACGGCACCGGCGAACGCGGTGATCGACTCGTACATCGGGAAGCCCGGATCCGGATAGAGGACCTCGTCGCCGTCGCCGCAGAGCGCCATGATCGTGAAGAACATGATCGGCTTGGCGCCGGGCGTTACGATCACGCGGTCGGGCGGCACGCGCATCCGCCCGGTGCGCTCGAGGAAGCCAGCCACCGCCTGGCGCAACTGCGGAATGCCGGGCGCGGGCACGTAGTGCGTCTCTCCGGATCGCAGCGCCTGCACGGCGGCCTCGACGATGTGCGGAGCGGTGGGGAAGTCAGGCTCGCCGATCTCCAGGTGGATGACCGTAGTCCCGGCGGCTTCCATCGCCCTGGCGCGGGCGAGTACCTCGAACGCGGACTCGGTGCCGAGATTGCTCATCCGGTCGGCAAGCGACAGCGCTGTCATGACCGGATAGTAGGGGAATCCCGTGTCAGCCTGCTTTTGACTGGCTGATTTCAACGAGGTGGCCATCCGGGTCTTTGAGGAAGCAGCGGATCTCAGCGCCCCAGTCGTGCGGCGGGGTCAGGAACGCGGCGCCCCTGGACCGCAGCGCCGTATAGACCGCCTGACAGTCAGCCACGCGCAGCGTCATCGCGTGACTGACCAGGTCCGCGTCGGCCGGCGGCCGGAACACCACGGTTGGCTTGTCGGCGGTCGGGCCGCCACCGCTGACCAGCAACAACCAGGTGCCAGCGAATCGCAGCACCACGCTGGTTCCGCCGTACTCGCGGTACAGTTCGGCGCCCAGGACGTCGACCCAGAAATCCCGCGACCGCCCAGGGTCGCTGACCACCAGGATCTGCGTGACCGCCACGTCAGGCCCGAGCGGGCCGACCGGCTGCTGGCTTGCCATGGTCCTCAAGTATTCGCCAGTCAGGTGGCGTTGCGCTGCGTGGCAGGCGAGCCGAGCACGACCGGTAGCAGCCGCCCGCCGTGCCAACCGCGCATGTGGACGACGTTAGTATCAGGATCACCTAGAAGCAAGTTCTATGGAGATAAGTTCTGTGGAATGGATATGCTAGCCTGACGGCTCAGGTGCCTGAAACCACGCCGGTCGCCCAGGAAGGGGGCAGGGAACATGACCACAATCGGGATCCTCGGTAGCGGACACGTCGGCGGTAACCTCGCCAAGGCGGCAATCGCCCATGGTTACGACGTCGTGCTCGGGAACCTGCAAGGCCCGGACTCGCTGGCCGGCCTGGTGGCCGAGCTCGGACCTCGGGCCCGGGCGGCGACGGCCGAAGGGGCCGCGCAGGCCGCCGACTTCGCGATTGTCGCGATCCCGCTGACGACCATCGAACAGGTGCCGGCAGATCCCCTGGCGGGCAAGGTCGTGATCTCGACGATCAACTACTTCCCTGAGCGCCTCGGCCGCGTCGCCGCCATCGATGACGGCACGACCACCGCACCTGGCCTGCTGCAGGCGCACCTGCCGCGCAGCCGCGTGGTGCGCGCGTTCAGCATGATCAACGCGGCTGAGATGTCGGGGGACGGGCATCCGCCAGGTGACCCGAAGCGGCGGGCACTGGCCATGGCCGGCGACGACGCGGATGCCAAGCGGCTGGTCGCCGGGCTGTATGACGAGTTCGGTTTCGACGCGGTGGACATCGGCGGTCTCGGCGAGAGCTGGCGGATCGAGGCCGGGCAGCCCGCGTTCGTCGTGCGGCAGAACGTTGCCGAGCTGACAGCCAACGTCGCCAGGGCCAAGCGGGGCAGCTGACGGTCGTGGCCGAGTTCCGGTGCTGCGCTGCCGCCGGTGACCGGGCGAGGCTAGGCCGGGTAGCTGAACTTGTCTGCCGCGACCTTTGCCGAAGTGCCGAACGGGGTGGTTACCCGGACGTTGACGGTTCCGGTGCCGACTGGCGCGGTTGCGGTGATCGTCGTGGCCGACGCCACGGTGAACGCAGCGGCCGCGGTACCGAATAGGACCTTGCTCGCGCCAGTCAGGTTCAGCCCGGTGATGGTGACCTTGGTGCCCGCCTTCCCGGTGTTGGGTGAAACGCTCGTGACGACAGTGATCGGCGTGATCGCGGCTACTCCGCCGTCGCCCGCGCTCTGGCCTAGCTGAGTCGCGCTCACGCCGGCCGGCAGCTTTACGGCAACAGGAACGTCGCTGTCGTCCGTCGAGCCATCACCGAGGTCTCCGAGTCCGTCAAAGCCCCAGGCGAGCAGCCTGCCAGAGCTGGTGCGGGCGACCGCGTCGTCCAGCGCGCCGGCCACCGCCGTCACGTCGGTGCCGGCTGGCAGCGACACGTAGACCGGGACATGGGCATTGCCGGTCTTGCCGTCGCCCAGCTCGCCGTCGCCACCGTAGCCCCAGGCGAGCACCCGGCCGGTGCTGGTCAGGGCGTAGCTGGTGATCGATGCTCCCGCTGCCGCGGTGACCTTGGTTCCGCCCGGCAGCTTGACGGTTACCGGTACGTCGGACTGATGGACGGTGCCGTTGCCAAGTTCGCCGTACTCGTTGTCGCCCCAGGACATCTCCGTGCCGGCCGATGTGACGAGGTAGCTGCTGTACGCGCCGCCCGCGAGAGACGTGACCTTCGCACCGGCCGGCAGCTTCACGGCGACCGGCACGTCGCTGTCGGCGAAGCTGCCGTCGCCGAGGTCGCCATTGGAACCGGCGCCCCAGGCCAGCGCCGTTCCCGCGGATGTGACGGCCAGCCCGTCGAAGTTGGCGGCGGCGATCGCGGTGACCTTGGTGCCAGCCGGCAGCTTCACGCTGACGGGAACGTCGGACGAGTTCATGGCCCCGTTGCCCAGCTCTCCGTCAGCTCCGTATCCCCAGGCGTAGACCCTGCCGGTGCTGGTGACCGCGTAGCCGCCGTTGAGCTGCGCCGCGATCGCTGTTACGACAGTTCCGGCCGGCATCGAGACCTTGACCGGCAGCGGCGAATTGCTCGTGCTGCCGTCGCCGAGTTCACCGTCGGTGCCAAGACCCCAGGCATAGACCGTGCCAGCTGAGGTCAGCGCGTAGCTCGCGTAACGGCTCTGGCGGTCGCGGTGACCACGGTTCCACCC
>JASHTT010000469.1 GCA_030040415.1 Streptosporangiaceae bacterium
CTCGAGCAGCGAGAAGGCGTCGGCAGAGGCATCCAGGTCATGCTCGCCGCTGCCGACGACCGCGCGGAGCCGGTCTGACGACACGATCTCGTGCGGCAGGTACCGCTCGGCCGCCCAGGTCGACTTGCCGGAACCGGACGGGCCGACAAGCACGACCAGCGCTGGGTCCGGAATCGCTGCAGGGTCCACGCGTCTCAGCGTGCCAGGTCTGGCCGGCCGGCCGCAGGGCGCGATGGCCTAGCCCTCGCGGTAGCGGATCACGCCCCTGTCGATGACGACGGTGCCGTCCTGCGTTGCGGTAGTGAACTGAGCGCGGCCTGCCACCTCGCCGCGCCAGACCGAGGTCACCAGCGAGTCGCCGGGCAGCACCGGATGGCTGAACCGGCCGTACATCGAGATGAACCTCGCCGGATCGGAGCCGCACAGCGTTGCCAGCAGGGCTCGCCCGGCGAACCCGTAGGTGCACAGGCCGTGCAGGATCGGCCGGCTGAACCCGCCGCGGGCCGCGAACCCGGGATCGGAGTGCAGCGGGTTCCGGTCACCGGACAGCCGGTACAGCAGGGCCTGCTCCGGCCTGGTCTGCTGCGTCACCACCTGGTCCGCCGGCCTGTCAACAGACGGCCACGGCTCGCTCGTGCCGCGTTCCCCGCCGAACCCGCCTTCGCCGCGGATAAACGTGCCGGTGCGCGTGGTCACCACGGGCGAGCCGGTCGCGGCGTCGACGGCGCGGCTCTCCGATACCACCAAAGCGCCCGAGCCCTTGTCGTAGATGCCGGTGACCGTCGAGGAGGTGAGCACGGCGCCGCCCACCGCGAGCGGCTGGTGCAGCTCCACGTACTGCTCGGCGTGCACCAGCATGGCCCGGTCGAACGTGCCCATGCTCCGGGCGGGCCGGGCCTGCGCGATGAGCACGCCAAACGTGGGCAGCACCTGCTGCGGTACGCCGGACGTGTTCTCCGTGGTGAACTCCAGCTCGGCCAGCGGATCGCCGAGTCCGGCGCCCACCCCGATCGCGTACAGGAGGGCATCGGTCGACGTCCAGGAACGAGACTGGGCCTCCCCCGCAACACCGACAAGGCTGTGGTCGAGCGACATCATCGTCCTTCATTGACACAACGCGGGCCTGCTGACTCCAATTGAGCCCTAGTAGACCACTGATTCGGCCACTGCCGACTCGGAACGGAGGACCGGATGGGCGCACTCGACGGCAGGGTCGCGATCGTGACCGGCGCTAGCCGCGGCATCGGCGCGGAGATAGCCCGGCTGTTCGCGGCCGAGGGAGCCGCTGTCGCGGTCGCGGCCCGGACCACTGAGCCCAGCGCCTCACCGCTGCCCGGCACGATCGGCGAGACCGTCGCCCAGATCCGGGCCGCGGGCGGCACGGCGGAGCCGATTCCAGCCGACCTGTCCAAGCCCGGTGACCGCGAACGGCTTGTGGACGAGACAGGCCACCGGCTTGGCGTTCCCGCCATCCTTGTCAATAATGCCGCGGTCAGCTACTTCACGCCGGTCGAGGACTTCAGCCCCAAGCGGTACGCGCTCATGTTCGCGGTGCAGGTAGAGGCGCCGTTCCACCTGGCGAGGCTGGTACTGCCCGGCATGCGCGAGCGTGGCGCCGGCTGGATACTCAACGTGTCTTCGGTCGCGGCGCGTCACCCGTCGATCCCGCCCGGTGCGTTCGCCGAGCTGGGCGCGACCGTTTACGGCATGTGCAAGGCCGCGCTCGAGCGCTTTTCCACCGGGCTCGCGGCCGAGCTTTACAAGGACAACATCGCCGTCAACGCGCTCGCGCCGACCAAGGTGGTGCCGACGCCGGGCACGATCTTCCACCACCTGACCAGCGAGGACGACCCGAACTCCGAGCCGGCGACGGTGATGGCGCAGGCCGCGCTCGTGCTGTGCAGCGGCGACCCGGCCAGCCTCACCGGCCGCATCGCCTATTCCCAGGATTTGATAAGAGAGGGAACGACGCCCTGAGAGTCGATTGTCACCTGCACACCGCGGCGTCGGGCGACGCTGTCACGACCATCGAGGAGCTGGCCGAGCGGGCAGCCGTGGCCGGGATCGGCGTGGTGTGCATCACCGATCACAACGTCACGGCCGCCGCCGACGCTGCCGCGCAGCGCGACCTCGGCGTCCGGGTGGTCGTCGGCGAGGAGATCAGGACCAGGGAAGGCGACGTGATCGGCCTGTTCCTGACCGAGCGGGTGCCGTACGTGCTGCCGGCCGCCGAGGCCGCGGCGCTGGTCCGCGCGCAGGGCGGCCTGGTCTACCTGCCGCACCCGTTCGACCCCGGCCGGTCAAGCCTCGGTGCTGCCGCCGAGCAGCTGTGCTCAGCGGGCCTCGCGGACATTGTCGAGGTATTCAACGCCAAGGTCGCCGACCAGTCGGTGAACGAGCGGGCCGCCCTTCTCGCGGCCCGTTTCGGCCTGCCCGCAGCGGCGGGGTCGGACGCGCACGACCCCGACGGCATCGGCGCCGCCTACCTGGATATGCCGGACTTCGACGGCCCGGCCGAGTTCCTGGCCAGGCTGCGGCAGGCGGTCGTGACCGGCGAATACCGCCCGCACGCGCCGAGGTACGCCAGGCGGCACGGCTAATGTCCCGGCCGCGCTGACAACTTTCTGGCAGCGCGGATACGTCTGAGATACGGGACACGACAACGGAGGCTGCCATGCGGACGGCGGACGACGAGGACTTCAGTTCGTTCGTCGCCGCGTCGTCCCGACGGCTGCTGCGCAGCGCGTACCTGATCACGGGCGACATCTCGCAGGCCGAGGACCTGCTGCAGACGGTGCTGGAGCGGGCCTACCGGCGGTGGCCATCGATCCGGCGCACCGACATCCCCGAGGCGTACGTGCGCAAGATGCTGGTGACCGCCGCGGTCGACGCCGGCCGCCGCCGCCGCGTGACCACCACGCCACTGCAGACGGACCTGCTGCCAGGGCGCCCGGACCCGGCGGTCGAAAGCCTGCCAGGCAGGACGGCTCTGCTCGACTCCGTGCGCGAACTGCCGCCCGGCCAGCGCGCGGTGCTCGTGCTCCGTTACTTCGACGACCTGACCGAGGCGGAGACCGCCCGCACCCTTGGCTGCTCCGTCGGCAACGTGAAGTCGCAGCACGCCAAGGCGCTGGCCCGGCTGCGCGAACTCGTCGGAAACGACAGGACGCCGGCATGACGATCGGACGGAGCGAGATGAGCAGCAACATCGAAGACGAGCTGCGGTCCGTATTCGAGGTGGGCAGCGACTTCGTGCAGCCGCCGCCCGCCCTGGCCGACCGGGCCCGGCGCGCTGCGCGCAGGCGCCGCCGCCGGATTACCGCGGCGCCGGCCGCCGTCGCTGCCTGCGCGCTCATCGCCACGGGCGGTGCCCTCATTGCGCTGCCCCACCGGCCGGTACCGCCTTTTACCGACAATCAGCTTCTCGGCCGGGTGGTGCTCACGTACACGCACGGCGAGGAGCCCGTCGCGCTGCTCGCAGACGGAAAGTACCTGTACTCCGAGACCGCTGTGTACACCAAGTCAGGGAACCAGGTGGGACCGATGACGCTGGCCGCCTACAGCAGGCTCACCGGCAAGCTCGTCGGCGAGACGACGATACCGAATGGCCACCTCGGGACACCGATGCTGGGCCCGGGTAGTTCGGTCTGGATGGCGACCGGGTCGCTCACCAGCGACGGGCCGGTGAGATTGTGGCTGTACAGCCCTGACCTGCGGCTGCGCACCAAAGGGCCGCCAGTCCAGTCAACGTTCATGCTGCCGGTCAGCGCCACCACGGCGCTGGTTCCCGTCGCACGCGGCCTGTTGCAGGTGCACATGAAACCACCCGGCGAGATCGGCTACACGGAGCACCTGGAATCCGGCACCAGCCTTGGCCGCGGCATTTCGGTCATGGGCACCGGCTGGGCGGTCGAGCTCGATGGCCGGGTGGCCGTCGACCTGCCCGACAGCTCCAACTATGACTATCACGTAGAGATCGCCGGACAGCCGAGCATCAGGTACGGAGACCAGAACATCCCGCAGGCGGCGGCGGTCGCCGGTAACTCTCTGTGGTTCGCGGAGGGCTACCGTAGCCCGCTCGTCGAGCTGAATGGAGACCTGCAGCCGACGACACCCGGATTCGTGACAGCAGACCCGGTGCTGAAGAAGGTCGTCGACGTGTTTTCGGCCGGCGGGACGATCTGGGTGACCACGCTGAACGCCAGGCACCCGCTGGTCTGCTTCGCGACCGACAGCCAGGATGGTCCGGTCGTCACGCTCCCCCTGCACGGCTTCGTCATGGACCTGGCCGCAGAGGGCCGCACCGTCTACATCGAGTCGTCGCGGACTCAACTCGGCAACCCGCGGACGATAACGAGCTACCCAGTGCCGGCCGCCTGCCGGTGACTTCTGTGTGCCGATTGGCGGCTAGATGCCGATCCTGGTGGCGA
>JASHTT010000470.1 GCA_030040415.1 Streptosporangiaceae bacterium
ACGATCGGCTGCGAGCACATCTACCGCGTCGGCAGGGGCCGGAAGGCCAGGGTGGAGTACGAGAACGTCTTCGCGCTCGGCCCGATGTGCGGGGTCAGCGATCCCGAGTCGGTACTCAACGCGAGCGCCCGCTGCGACGACCTGGGCATCGACACGATCTCGGCGGGCGGCACGATCGCCTGGGCGATGGAGTGCGCGCAGCGAGGCCTGATCGACGCGGAATGGCTCAGATTCGGCGACCCCAAGGCGCTGCTCCGCGCGCTGGACGAGATCGGCAGCCAGGACACCGAGCTCGGCCGATTGCTGGCGGAGGGGTCGAGGCGCGCATCAGCAACGGTCGGCCAAGGCTCGGCCGCCTTCGCCCACCACGTCAAGGGCCTGGAGATGCCCGGATACGAGCCGCGCACCCTGCACGCGATGGCGCTGGGCCTCGCGGTCAACGCCCGCGGCGCCGACCACAACCGCTCCGGCGCCTACGAGGCCGATCTCTCCGGCGACCTGGACCGGCTCGACGGCGGGGAGGCGCATGTCCAGGCCGCCATCGAGACCGAGGACCGGGCTGCGGTCATGGACTCGCTGATCTTGTGCAAGTTCCTGCGCGGGGTCTTCACCGACCCGTTCGCGGAGTGGGCGGACCTATTGTCCGCGGTCACCGGCTGGGACGTGACGGGCGAGGAGCTGCGGGCCACGGCGCGCCGGATCGTCATGGCCAAGCGGGTCTACAACATCCGCGAGGGCTGGCAGCCCGAGGACGACTGGCTGCCAGACCGGCTCCTGCAAGAACCGCTGACCCTCCCCTCGGGCCGGGTGGCGACCCTCACTCCAGAGCGCCTGCGGGCGATGATTGGCGGCTACTACAAAGCCCGGGGCCTGAATTTGGAGGGTCACCCAAGCCCGCCGGTCCCGGCTGAGCTTCGCTTGGCTTGAAGCCCGGTACGGGCGGATACTCGCTGTATGGCAATTACCGCCCCCGAGAGCACTAAGACAGTGACGCTCACGATCGACGGGCGCGAGGTTACCGTTCCCGAGGACGCCACGATCTGGCAGGCAGCCAAGGCCGCAGGCATCGACATCCCTGTGCTGTGTCACGACGAGCGTTACGACCCCGTCGGCGTCTGCCGGATGTGCGTAGTTGATGTTGGTTCGCCCGCATTTGCCGCTTCCTGCGTGCGCGCCTGCGAGAACGGCATGCAGGTGAAGACCGACACTCCGGAGCTGGAGCACAGTCGCGCCACCCTCACCCGGCTGCTGCTGTCCGACCAGCCGCCGCGCGAGCGCGACCCCAAGCAGACGACGACGGCCGACAACGAGCTGCTCGCCCTGGCCGACCGCTACGAGCTGACCGCGGACGACGGCATGCCGAAGGGGTCCGGCCGCGGCGTCGACCTGTCGAGCCCGGTGATCTCCGTCGACCATGACGCGTGCATCCTGTGTGACAGGTGCGTCCGGGCTTGCGACGATATTCAAGGGAACGACGTCATCGGGCGGAGCGGTAAGGGCTACGCAACTCACATTGCGTTCGACCTGAGCGACCCCATGGGCGCCTCGTCCTGTGTCTCGTGCGGTGAGTGTGTCGCGGCCTGCCCGACCGGCGCGCTGACCAACAAGCCGATCAACACCATCCCGATCAGGCCACGGTCCGAGCTGGACGCCGTCGACAGCGTCTGCCCGTACTGCGGCGTTGGCTGCGCGCTGACCTACTACGTGGACAGGGAACGCGGCGCGATCGCCTACGCCGAGGGGCGCGAGCAGCCCGGATCACACAGTCGGCTGTGCGTCAAGGGACGCTACGGCTGGGACTACGCCGCGTCGCCGCAGCGGCTAACGGTGCCGCTGATCCGCCGGGAGGACTCCTACCCGAAGGGCGCGCTATCCGCCGACGTGCGCGGTGAGATGGCGGCTGCCGCCGACGATGACGGAACGACCAGCCGTAATGGCAGTGCCAACAACGGCAAGGGCAAGGCCAAGCGGCGCAAGCCAGGCGGTCTCGTCGACTACGCCGAGGTGCTGCCGCACTTCCGGGAAGCGACCTGGGAAGAGGCCCTGGACCTCGTCGCGCGCAGGATGACGGAGATCTACGCAGAAGGCGGCCCCGCTGCTATCGCCGGTTTCGGCAGCGCCAAGGTCTCCAACGAGGAGGCCTACCTCTTCCAGAAGCTGATCCGCACCGGCTTCCACACCAACAACGTCGACCATTGCACCCGGCTGTGCCACGCCTCGAGTGTCTTCGCGCTGTTCGAGGGGATCGGCTCGGGCGCGGTCTCCACCACGTTCGGCGACATCGCGAATGCTGGTGCCGCGATTGTCACCGGCACGAACACGACCGCGAACCACCCCGTCGCGTCGACCTTCTTCAAGCAGGCCAGGCGGAACGGCACGACGATCATCTACGTCGATCCGCGCGCCGACCGGATGGCCGAGCACGCCGACATCTACTGCCAGCTCAAGCCAGGGACGGACGTCGCCTTCTACAACGGCGTCATGCACGAGCTGATCAGGCTCGACCTGGTCGACCACGAGTTCATCGCCAACCGCACCTCAAACTACGAGGCGCTCAAGAAGACCGTGGCCGACTACCCGCCGGAACGGGCCGAGCAGATCACCGGAGTGCCGGCCGACACGATCACGAGGGTGGCGAAGGTCTGGGGCGGCGCGAAGGCCGGCATCATCTTCTGGGGCATGGGCATCTCCCAGCACACGACCGGCACCGACAACGCGCGTTGCCTGATCGCGATGTGCTCGATAACCGGCAACGTGGGCAAGCCAGGCTCCGGCCTGCATCCGCTGCGCGGGCAGAACAACGTGCAGGGCGCCTCGGACATGGGGCTTATCCCGATGTACTACCCCAACTACCAGAAGGCCGACGACCCGGACGTCAAGGCGCGGTTCGAGGCGGCTTGGGGGACGACCGACCTGGACCCGAAGAAGGGCCTGACCGTCACCGAGATCATCGGCTCCGCGCTCAAGGGCGGCGTGCGCGCCATGTACATGATGGGCGAGAACCCGTTCCTGTCCGATCCGAACATCAACAAGGTCCGCAAGGCCCTGTCGAAGCTGGACTTCCTCGCCGTGCAGGACATCTTCCTGACCGAGACCGCCGAATTCGCCGACGTCATCCTGCCCGCGTCCACGTACCTGGAGAAGGACGGCACGTACACGAACACCGACCGCCGCGTGCAGCTTGGCCGCAAGGTGCTGGATACTCCCGGACAGGCGCGCGTCGACTGGGAGGTCGTCCAGGACATCGCCCAGCGCATCGGCCTGGACTGGCAGTACACGTCACCGAGGGAGATCTTCGACGAGATGGTCTCCGTGACCCCGAGCTACAAGAACCTGAGCTACGACAACCTCGGCCTGACCGGCAAGCTGTACCCGAACCCGGACCCGGAGCGCAGCGACGGCACCGTGGTCATGTTCAGCGAGAAGTTCAACACCAACGACGGCCTCGCGCATCTCGTGCCGGCCGAGTGGCTGCCGGCCAAGGAACTGCCGGACGAGGACTACCCGTTCGTGCTCAACACGGGGCGGATGCTGCAGCACTGGCACACCGGATCGATGACCCGCCGGTCCTACGCGCTCGACGCGATCGCGCCCAAGGCCCAGGTCTATATCCATCCGGACGACGCGGCCGGGCTCGGCCTCGGCGACGGCGATCTCGCTCGGGTCAGCTCGCGACGCGGCACGATCGAACTGGAGACGAAGTTCTCGTACGCGGAGGCGAAGGGCAACTGCTTCATCCCGTTCCACTTCCGGGAGGCGGCGGCGAACCTGCTGACGACCGACGAGATCGACCC
>JASHTT010000471.1 GCA_030040415.1 Streptosporangiaceae bacterium
TCATAGCGCTGTTCGAGCGCGACTATGCCGAGCCGCTCGCCTTTCAGCGCGAGTACGCCGTGAAGCTGAGTCACTGGAGCCTGCCCTACCCTGACATCGCCACCTGACCGGCTTGTTAGGCGGCCGTTCGCCTGGGACGCTGTATTGGCGATCTCAGGGAGGGCGAAATGGCGACCAGAAGGACGGTCCTGCAGGCCGGCTTGGCGGCCGGTGCGGCGCTCGGCACCGGGGCGTGGCGATCCGCGGCAGCAGAAGGCCGGACGCCGGCGGGCACTGCGGGCAGCGTACCTGCCGCCCTGCGCGAGCCCGGCTCGCTGCCGTACCCGAAGCTCGCCGCGGGCACCGACACCATCCCGCAGGTCGAGCACATCGTCGTGCTGATGATGGAGAACCACTCCTACGACAACCATCTCGGCATGCTGAACCGGGCCGGCGCCGATGGCTTCACACTGGGCTCGGACGGTAAGCCAACGCAGACCAACCCGTACCCGGACGGCAAGATCCAGCACGCGTTCCGGATGCCCACGACCTGCCAGCTGTCCGGCAAGCCGAGCCAGACCTGGGACAACGCGCATATTCAGCTGGCGGACGGCAACAACGGCTTCGTGAAGTCAGGCAGCGGCCCGGTCGCCATGGGCTACTGGGAACAGGCCGACCTGCCGTTCTACTACTCCATGGCGTCGACCTTCCCGATCGCCGATCAGTATCACTGCTCGGTGCTCGGCCAGACGTTCCCCAACAGGCGCTACCTGATCTCGGCGACATCGATGGGAATGATCAACGACGGCGTTCCCGACCCGCTCCAGTACCCGGCTGGCGGCACCATCTTCGACAAGCTGAGCAAGGCAGGGGTGTCTTTCGCCGACTACTTCTCGCTGACCGACTACCTGCTGCCGACCGGGACGATGGAACTGTATCCAAGGCTACTGATCAGGTACCCGGGCGAGCTGCATGACACGGACGACTTCTTCAGTGCCGCCAAGGCCGGCACGCTGCCGGGCTTTTGCCTAGTGGAGCCGAGTTACAGCAAGAACTCTGAGGAGAATCCACAGAACATCGCCTACGGCGAGCAATTCGCCGCGCAGGTCATCGACGCCGTGATGCAGGGTCCCGCGTGGGAAAGCACGCTGCTCGTGTGGACCTTCGACGAGCACGGCGGCTACTACGATCACGTGGTTCCGCCCGCCGCCATCGCGCCCGACGACATCCCCCCGAACGGCACGCCGGTCTACACCGGCTTCAAGCAGTACGGCTTCCGGGTGCCCTGCGCGATTATCTCGCCCTGGGCGCGGCCGGACTACGTGTCGCACAACGTCTCCGACCACACCAGCATCTGCGCGCTGGTCGAAGCGAAGTGGAACCTGCCGGCCATGACTTACCGCGACGCGAACGCCAGCAACATGCTGGACATGCTGGATCTCACCAGCCCGGCGTTCAAGACTCCGCCGCAGCTGGCCAGGCCGCTCATCGAGACCGACCCGAGCGCGACCGCCTGTAACGCGAATGGACCAGGCACGATCCCGCCGGCTGGCTCGGTTACCTGACGACGCGCAGGGTGGGTTTAGCCCGATGCCGACCCGGCTCACACGCGCCACGCTCGAGCTGGCGGGCCTGGAGGTACCGGTGATCGAGGCGGCCGGCGGCTCCGACGGTCCGCTGCTCACCGTGCTGGCAGGCGTGCACGGCTGCGAGTACGCCTCGATGGCCGCAGTCCGCCGCTGGGCTCGCAGCCTGGCCGGCCGCGACCTGCGCGGCCGGATGCGGGCCGTTCCGGTGCTGAACGTCCCTGCCTTCCGCGCGCGTGCGCCGTTCGTGGTCCCGGGCGATGGCAAGAACCTCAACCGCTGCTTTCCCGGCAGCGCGACCGGCAGCATCGCGGAGCGGCTGGCCCATGACACCTTCAGGCAGCTCATCACCGGCTCGGACGCCCTTGTCGACGCGCACTGCGGTGACCTGGTCGAGGCCCTGCAGCCGTTCTCGCTCTACGACGCGGGCCCGGCGGAGAGCAGGGCACGCGACCTGGCGGCCGCCTACGGCCTGCCGTACGTGATCAGGCAGGAACCAGGACCGTCGCGTGCGGTGGCCGGCAGCACGAGCGCGGCCGCCGCCGAGGCAGGCATCCCGGCGATCATCGCCGAGGCGGGCGGCTGCGGGCTGGTGCAGGAGCAGGCGGTCGCCTTGCACGTCAGCGGGCTGGACGGGGTGCTGGCGTCGCTCGGCATGACGGAGCGCACCGAGCCGGCCGGCACCGGAATTACGGAGCTGAGCAGGTCCATCTGGCTGTACGCGAGCGTGGCCGGCTGGTGGGAGCCGACGGTGGCGCCCGGCGACGCCGTGGCCGCCGGGCAGGCGATCGGCGCGATCAGCAGCCTGGACGGCGCCGACCTGCTGGAGACCGTCGTCGCCCCGGCCAGCAGCATCGTCATGTTCCTGACCACATCGCCAGCCGTGGCGGCCGACGGGCTGCTGCTTGGCCTCGGCGCCCGCTGACGAGTCCGTCACCTCGGTATCTCGCGTCCCGGCAGTACCGGAGCATACTTAGCGGATCGACGCCTAGCCGACATCGACGGCTGACGTGACAAGGAGAAGCATGCCCTTCGATCTCAGCGGCACCCTTGCCGCCAGGTCCGGCGAGAACTTTGCCCTGCACGAGCGATACATGAACCGCCAGCTCGCAAGGACGCTGAAGACCCTCGGATTCGATCGCAACTACGTCCGCGGCGAGGGCTGCTACCTGTACGACGACGCGGGCCAGCGTTACCTGGATTTCCTGTCCGGGTTCGGCGTCTACGCGCTCGGCCGTAGCCACCCGGCCATCAAGGCGGCGCTGCATCAGGCGCTCGACCTTGACCTGCCTAACATGGTGCAGCTTGACTGCGCGCTGCTGCCTGGCGTGCTCGCCGAGCAGCTCGTCGGCCGGGCGCACGCGGGGATCAGCCGGGTCTTCTTCTGCAATTCCGGCACCGAATCCATCGAAGCGGCCATCAAGTTCGCCCGGCAGTCCACCCAGCGGCCGAAGATCCTTTATGCCTCGCACGCCTTCCACGGCCTGACAACTGGCAGCTTGTCGCTCAACGGAGGCAAGGAGTTCCGGTCGGGGTTCGGGGACCTGCTGCCGGGAACGATCCCGGTCCCGTTCGGGGACCTCGCGGCGCTGCAGGAGCAGTTGCGTGCGGGCGACGTGGCGGCCTTCATTGTCGAGCCCATCCAGGGCAAGGGCGTCTATTGCGCGTCCGCCGAGTACTGGCAGGCCGCGCAGGCCGCGTGCCGCCAGCACGGAACCCTGCTCGTGATGGACGAGGTACAGACTGGCCTGGGCCGGACCGGCAGGTTCTTCTGCCACGACCACTGGGGCCTCGAGCCGGACATCATCACGATCTCGAAGGCGCTGTCCGGCGGATTCGTGCCGATCGGCGCGATGCTGACCACCGACAAGATCTTCAGCAGCGTGTACAAGTCGATGGAGGACGCGCTCAAGCACTCGACCACGTTCGGCCGCAACCAGCTCGCGATGGTTGCGGCCCTCGCCACCCTCGCGACCCTCGACGACGAGGACATCCTCGCCCGGGCGCAGCGGACTGGCCTGGCGCTACAGGACGGACTCCGTTCCCTGGCGGAGCGATACAAGCTCATCCGGGACGTCCGCGGGCTCGGCCTGATGATCGGCATCGAGTTTGGCGAGCCCGCAGGCCGTGGCGCAGCGCTCCGGTACCGCGCAGTAGAACGGCTGCGGGACGGAATGTTCTCTCAGCTCGTCGTCGTCCCGCTGTTCCACCGGCACCGCATCCTCACCCAGGTCGCAGCCGACAACGTCAACATCGTGAAGCTGCTGCCGCCGCTGATCTGCGGCGAGACGGAGGTCGAGTACTTCCTGACCGCGTTCGAGGACGTCATGGCGGACGCTCATCGCGGATCGGGCCTCACCATCGAGTTCGGCCGGACGATGGCTCGCAACGCCCTTGGCCGCAAGGGCCGTCCGGCCAGCCAGCTGCGAGCCGGAACCGCTGCGGCGACGTCCGCCACTGCCATGCCGGAGCCGCAGCCCTCGGTACGATCCGGCGTGTCTGCTCCGGTGTCGGTATCGGCCGCCAAGACGCTGCAGGCTGGCGACCGGGTGCTGGTCACCGGCGCGTCCGGGTTTATCGGCTCGGCGGTGGTACGTGCCCTGCAGGCCAGGGGAGCCCACGTCGTCGCCGCCATCGAGCCCGGCGCCGATGACCGCAATCTGCGGGCCATGAACGTCGAGCGCGCAGTCGTCGACGTCCGGGATCGCGCGGCGCTCCGCTCGGCCTGCGAGGGTGCCCGGTTCGTGTTCCATCTGGCCGCGGTCTACCGCTTCTGGGCCCGGGACCAGCGGATCTTCCAGGACGTCAACGTGGGCGGCACCGTCAACGTGCTGGACGCCGTGCGCGCCGCAGGCTGCGAGCGGCTGGTCTACACCTCGACGGTGGGCGTGCTCGGATTGAGCGGGCCAAAGCGCGGCGAGCCGGCCGACGAGACGTCCTACGCGGATACCTCGCACCTGCTCGGCCTGTACAAGAAGACCAAGTACGCCGCAGAGCACGAGGTACTGCGCGCCGCGGCGGAGGGCCTGGACGTGTGCAGCGTGCTGCCTACGT
>JASHTT010000472.1 GCA_030040415.1 Streptosporangiaceae bacterium
TTGTCCGCCGCCCATGGCCGGACGTCATCGTCCGCCCGCAGCGCACCCGCTTCCGCCGGGCCCCCCGCGGAGGGCACGATCTTCGTGGCAAACGCCGACACCCCATCGGTCACCGAGTACTCGCCGGGGTCGACCGGCGACGCATCGCCCTCGGTGACGATCGCGGGCGACAACACCGAAATGTGGGACCCGACCGCCATCGCCATCGACCCGGCCGGCGACGTGTTCCTCGCCAACTCCGACGCCAACTCGGTCGAGGAGTTCGCCGCGGGAGCCACCGGCAATGTGGCAGCTACCGCCACCATCTCGGGCTCCAATACCGGTCTCGACGAGCCGGACGGGCTGGCGCTCAATGCGGCGGGCGACTTGTTCGTGGCCAACGGGACCACGACCGGTTCCATCGTCGAATTCGCCCCGGGAGCCAACGGCAACGCGACGCCGATAGCAACGCTCTCGACGTCAACTGTCCTGGGCAACCTGGCGCTGAACTCCTCCGGCGACCTGTTCGTCACCACGCAAGACGGCGACGAGGTGCTCGAATATGCCCCCGGGGCCACCGGCGACGCGAGTCCCATCGCGACGATCTCGGGTGACAACACCGGACTGAACGTCGCGACCGACGTCGCCATCGATTCCAACGGCAACCTGTGGGTGACGGACGAGGACAGCGGCAACATCACCGAGTACGCAGCGGGATCTAACGGGGACGTGGACCCGATAAACACCATCTCCGGGCTGGAGAACCCGTCCGGTCTGCAGTTCGACTCGTCCGGCAACCTGTGGGTCACCGACCAAGGCGCCGAGTCAGTCGTGGAGTATGCGCCCGGGGCGACCGGGGACGCGACGCCGACGACGACAATCACCGGTTCTGGCACAGCGCTGGACGGCCCGTCCGACCTGGCTGTCGCGGCCGCGCCGGCCGCTACCAAGCTGGCGTTCGTCACCCAACCGTCCGGTGCCACTGCTGGCAAGGCGTTCGCTACCCAGCCGAAGGTGGCAGTCGAGGACGCCGCGGGCGACGTCGTGACCACCAACACCTCGAAGGTGACGCTTTCGATCAAAGCCGGCACCGGGACCAGCGGCGCGGCGCTGACCTGCACGTCCAACCCGGTAGCAGCGTCCACCGGGATCGCGACCTTCTCCGGCTGCGCCATCGACAAGGCGGGTACCAGCTATCAGCTGCACGCCAGCGACGGCAGCCTCACTGCTGTCAGCTCGGCCAAGTTCGATGTCACCGCGCCACCGATCATCTCCAAGTTCGCCTGGGACAAAAGTCCGATCGCACCGCCGGCGAGCCTCGGCCCGAGGAAGACCGTAACGCTGACTGTTACGGCACTGAACGCGGTCGGCAGCCCAGTCCCGGACGCCCTGGTGTATATATCCCTGGTCAAGCCCAGGCCCGAAACACTCGGGGACACAGCTGGGGCTTGGTGCGTGGTCGGGACCACCAAGGTGCTCGCGCCGGCCTACTGTGCTGCTGGGCCCGGTGGCCAGGTCGAGGTCATATACGAAACGTCGGCCAACCGGGAGCTGGGCAGCGACGAACTGACAGCGGCCGTCGATCCATTCGGGACGGAGCAGACCGCCGTTTCTTACACATACCTAGCTCCGGCCGGCACCCCCATCGCCTCCTACGGCTGGAGCCCCGACCCGGTCGCCTCAGCCGGATCCCTGGCCAGCGGCGAGTCGGTGAAGATTGCTGTCACCGCGCTCAGCGCCGAGGGCAACCCGATTCCCGAGGCTGTGGCCGACATCAACCTCGTCGAGGCGCCCGGCAGCAACGCAAAGATCACAGTTGACCAGTCAGGCTGCACCACGTATGGCGTCGAACGCGAGTGCAAGACCAGCGATGGTGGGACGCTCATACTCACCTACACTGCTTCGAGCACGCCGCCGAGGGGCGGCAGCGACGGCATCATTGCCCGCGACGCGAACATCGACATTGGCCTGTTCACCGACGTCTACAGCTACGACTAGATGGTGGCGACTGTTCATGATCATCGAGCGTGCCCCGCTGGTCCGGTTCCAGGCGGACCGGGCGGACACGCCCGATGATCATGGACGGCCTGAACCGGATTAATCGGGCTTACAGTCGGCCCAGTGCGGCGTGGCGTGCGGCGTGATCCGGTCCCCAACTGCCTCCGGTCCTAGGATCGGTCCATGTCGTTCACCGACAAGCTGATCCTCTGGCTGCACATCGCCTTCGTGATCTTCACGCTGGGCCCGGTCACGCTCGCTATCTCGTCGACCCCCCGCTACATCCGCAAGCGCGACGTGGCGATCCTGCGCTACCTGACCAGGATCACCACGATCTTCGCGATCTTGTCGCTGGGCGTGCTGATCTTCGGCGTGATCCTGGGCGATCTGGTCAGCGACTTTTCGCATCCCTGGCTGACCGCGTCGTTGACCCTCTTCCTGGTCACGCTGGTGCTGCTCGGGCTCATCGTCCGCGACCAGCGGCGCGCCATCAAGGCGCTGGATGCGGCGGCGGCCTACCCGCCCGACGGCGGGCCGGGCGAAGAAGAGGCGCCAGGGCCGCAAGCCGCGAGCTCTCTCTCGGCTGCCGTGCACGTCGCCTCCGTCGAGCGAGGCCGGGTCGCCCTGATGGGCGGCATCGTCAACCTGATCTGGCTCGCCATCCTCGCGCTGATGGTCTGGCAGCCCTGACCGCCAGCGGCGACACTTTTGTAGTAGCAAGATTTTCTGGCGATTACCTCCTTTTTGGCATATCGAGCTCTGGACCGGGGAGTACCCTGGCTGGCGCTGGTAAGTCTTCGCCGGCCTGCGTCCTCCGGAACTGTCGATCGGAGGCGGCTGGCTCCCAAGGAGGATCGAAGTGAGTTCTGTGTCCGTTTCCGGTTCCGGCGCTGGCAGCAAGCGGGCGCTGACTGCGGTACTCGGCGTGCTGGGCCTGATCGCCGTTGTCGTCGGCATCCTGTACTTCACGGTGAAGGGTCTGCCGAGCTTCCTGACCGCGGGCAGTCACCTCCACGGCAAGAGCACGACGCACGATCTGCGTGGCGCCGTGGCAGTCGTCGTTGGCGTGGCGCTGTTCGTCGGCGCCTGGTGGACGAGCAAGAAGAAGTAACCAACTGCACCGACGTGGCTGGGCGTACCCGTACAGCTTCGTAACGACGGGTACGCCTGGCACTCGGGGGGCGGCGGGCATTCCAGTCGGCCGCCAGTCGTGCTAGCACTACTCCGAAGCCGGGTGACGCCACGATCGACGTGGCCGGGTGGGGCCGCGACGATCAAGTCATGCGAAATCAAGTGGTTCTAGGGCACTCGGATCTCCTCCTGACCGGCGACAATGGCGTTGTGACCCAGCTGGCGCCCGCTTCGTCGGCCTCGATGACCCGCCGCATCCTGCTGGCCCCGTTCAGCCGGCGTGCCTGGGCCGAGGT
>JASHTT010000473.1 GCA_030040415.1 Streptosporangiaceae bacterium
CGCAGCCGGTTCGAGTGGGGCCTGCAGACCGACGTCCAGCCGCCCGAACTCGAGACCCGTATCGCGATCCTCCGCAAGAAGGCCGTCGGCGACCGGCTCAACGCGCCGCCAGAAGCCCTGGAGTACATAGCCAGCCGTATCACCACGAACATCCGCGAGCTGGAGGGGGCGCTGATCCGGGTGACCGCGTTCGCCAGTCTGAACCGCCAGTCCGTTGACCTGCAGCTAGCGGAGTTCGTGCTCAAGGACCTCATCCCGGATACGCACGGGCCGCAGATCACCGCGGGCATGATCATGGGCCAGACCGCCTCTTACTTCGGCCTGTCCATCGACGACCTGTGCGGTACCTCACGCTCGCGCGTCCTGGTCACGGCCCGGCAAATCGCCATGTACCTGTGCCGTGAGCTGACCGACCTGTCACTGCCGAAGATCGGCCAGCAGTTCGGCGGCCGCGATCACACCACCGTGATGCACGCCGATCGCAAGATCCGGTCGCTGATGGCCGAGCGCAGGTCGATCTACAACCAGGTCACCGAGCTCACCAACCGAATCAAGCAGCAGGCGCTGTCGGGATGACCGCTTGCCCTCGCGCGCACAGGCTGTGGAAAAGTCTGTGGATCGCCTTGGGAAATCCGGAGGAAAACCTGAGGTCACCGGGGGGTAACGCGGTGGCATACGAACGGCGACCGAGAGTTGTCCCCAGGCTGCACTGCCGCGCATCCGGATCGCGCACAGCCGGTGTGCACCGCCACTGTCGGTGCGGCCAGCCAGAATGCCACTTATCCCCAGCGTCCACCGTGCCTAATACGACTACGGTTCTGATTTATCTGCCAGACCTACACAGCTAAGGAGGGGACAGGTGAAGATCGTCCTCGACCGCGACATCCTGGCGGACGCGGTGGCCTGGACCGCGCGCACGCTTCCCGCCCGGCCAGCGGTCCCGGTACTGGCCGGCATACACCTCAAGGCCGCCGCCGAGCTCACCCTGTCCAGTTTCGACTACGACGTCTCCGCGCAGATCACGGTGCCCGTCAGCTCCGAAGAGGAAGGCAGCGCGCTCGTCTCCGGTCGGCTGCTAGCCGAGATCAGCCGCAGCTTGCCGGCCAGGCCGGTGCACATCGCCGTAGAGGACGGCCGGGCCGTACTGACCTGCGGCGGGGCGACATTTACGCTGCTGACGATGCCCGAAGAGGAATATCCGGCATTGCCCGACATGCCGCCCGCTGTCGGCTCGATCGGCAGCGACGCGTTCGCGACGGCGGTCGGCCAGTCGGCCACCGCGGCCGGGCGGGACGACACACTGCCGTCGCTGACAGGCGTCCGGGTCGAGATCGAGGGCGACACGCTGACCCTGGTGTCTACGGACAGGTACCGGCTCGCCCTCAGGGAACTGAGGTGGAACCCGGTGCGGCCGGATCTGTCAGCCGCGGTACTGGTGCCCGCCAGGGCGCTGACGGATACTGCTCGCGCGCTGACCAGCGGTGCCGAGGTGTCGATCGCGCTTGCGCTGCCGGGAGACGACGGACCGGGTGGCGACGGGATGATCGGGTTCGAGGGAGCCGGGCGGCGGACCACGACACGGCTGCTTGGCGGGGAATTCCCGCGCTATCACGGGCTGCTGCCGAAGACTGTCAACGCCACCGCGGAATTGCCGACGGCCCTGCTGGCCGAGTCGGTGAAGCGGGTCGCGCTGGTCGCCGAGCGCAACACAGCACTCCGGCTGGCGTTCAGTACCGGCCAGCTGTTGCTGGAAGCGGGCACCGGGGACGAGGCGCAGGCGGAGGAAGTCCTGGACGCCGACTTTTCCGGGAACGACTTGTCTGTCGCCTTCAACCCGCAGTACCTGCTGGACGGCCTGGCAGCGATCGACTCCGACGTGGTGCGGATCTCGTTCACCGAGCCCGGCAAGCCGGCCCTGCTCACCGGCAAGCCAGGGCCCGATGGCACCCAGGACTTCCGCTACCTGCTGATGCCGATCAGGCTCGGCGGATAGCGCTCGGTGCATCTGACCCGGCTTGCCCTGACTGACTTCCGCAGCTATCCCGCTGCCGACGTGACCTTGGAGCCGGGCGTGACGACCTTTACCGGGCCTAACGGGCAGGGCAAGACAAACCTCGTAGAGGCGGCTTGCTATCTCGCCACGTTTTCCTCGCACCGGGTAGCCACGGACGCGCCGCTCATCAGGCAGGGCGCCGACCGGGCTGTGCTACGCGGCGTAGTCAGCGCGGCTGGCCGGGACAGCCTGCTCGAGGTCGAGATCAACGCCGGGAGGGCGAATCGTGTCCGGCTGAACAGGGCAACGGTATCGCGCCCGCGCGACGTGCTCGGAGTGCTTCGCTGCGTGTTGTTCGCGCCCGAGGACATCACCCTGGTCAAGGGGGATCCAGAGCAGAGGCGTCGTTACCTCGACGATCTGCTGGTGGCGGTCCGGCCGCGGTACGCGGGTACCCGGGCCGACTACGAGCGCGTGCTGAAGCAGCGCAATGCCCTGCTCAAGTCGGCCAAGGCGCGCGGGGTGCCGCCGTCCGCGCTCGACGTCTGGGACGACCACCTGGTTGCCGCCGGGGCTGAGTTGACCGCTGCCCGGCTCTGGCTGGTCGGACAACTGCGGCCACTCGCCGCAGCCTGCTATAGCGCCGTGTCAGGCGCCGATGCGGATACCGGGATGACCTACCGCATGGCTGCCTGGCGTCAGGCCGGCCAGGGCGCCAGTTCGGGGGATGATTCCGCTACCACAGAGCCGGCCGCCGACCTGGCGGTACTGGCGGCCGCGCTCCGTGACGCGCTTGCCGGGCGCCGTCACGCCGAGCTAGAACGGGGCATCAGCCTCGTCGGTCCGCACCGGGATGAACTCGAGCTCAGCATTGGCGGTTTGCCTGCCCGCGGTTACGCCAGCCACGGCGAATCGTGGTCGCTGGCGCTGGCCCTCCGGCTAGCCGCCTACCGGCTGCTCCGGTCCGGCGGCGAGGATCCGGTACTGGTACTTGACGACGTGTTCGCCGAACTCGATGGCGCGCGACGGGACCGGCTCGCGGACCTGGTGGCCGACGCCGAGCAGGTGCTCGTGACCGCAGCGGTGGGCGAGGACGTGCCTGCCAGCCTGTCCGGAGTCCGGTTCACGGTCGGCGGCGGGCAGGTCTGCCGTGCCTGACCGGGGTGGTGCTGCGGGGGGTTCCGGGGGGTCATCCCCGGGGGCGAGTACCTCTCGCGGCGAGGCCAAGCTGCGGCTTGCCAGGGACGCGCTGACCGCGGCCAAGCAGCAGGCCAGGGCCCGCGGCGCAGCCTGGCCGGAGTCGCCGAGGAGCTTGCCGGATCCGGGCGGGGCAGCTCCCGCAAACCCCGATTCTGACGGGGAGCGAGCGGCAGCTACCCGGCGCCCGGCAGCCGGGGAACGGCGTCCGGCGGCTGCGACCTCGGTTCGTCGGCCGCGCAGGGACGATCCCCAGCCACTTGGCGCGGCCATCGAGGGCCTGATCGGCGAGCGCGGCTGGGAACTTCCCGTCGCGACCGGGTCGGTCTTCGGCCGCTGGGCGCAGATCGTCGGGCCTGGCCTGGCCGAGCACACAGTGCCCGAAGCACTCCGGGACGGGGAACTGGTCGTCGTGGCCGACTCGACGGCTTGGGCAACGCAGCTGAGGCTTCTCTCGGCCCAGCTCGTCCGTCGGCTGAACGCTGAGCTGGGTGATGGCAGCGTGCTCCGGGTGAAGGTCCGGGGCCCGGCTACCACGGTGCGCAATCCAGGTGAGTGGCGCGTCCGCGGCAGCCGCGGCTCGCGTGACACGTACGGCTGAGTCTGACGGTCCTGCCAGGTAAAATGAACAAGCGCACTAGGGCAGGAGACACGCGGGACTGCAGCGGCGGCCCTATGTGGCTGCCTGCGTTCCAGAGGAGCTTCAGCATTGTCGTACGACGCGCGTTCGATCAAGGTTCTGGAAGGTCTTGAGGCCGTCCGGAAGCGCCCGGGCATGTACATCGGCTCGACGGGTGAGCGGGGCCTGCACCACCTTGTCCAGGAAGTTGTGGACAACGCGGTCGACGAGGCCCTCGCGGGTTTCGCTGACCACATAGACGTGACCTTGCTCGCCGATGGCGGGGTGCGGGTCATCGACAACGGCCGCGGCATCCCGGTTGACGAGCACCCGATTGAGAAGCGCCCGGCGGTTGAGGTAGTGCTCACGACGCTGCACTCAGGCGGCAAGTTCGACAGCCAGGCGTACGCGGTGTCTGGCGGACTGCACGGCGTTGGCGTCTCGGTGGTTAACGCGCTGTCGACGCACCTCGACGTCGAGATCCGCAAGGACGGCTACGTGTGGCGGCAGTCCTATCAGACGTCGGAGCCCACCGGCCCGGTGACGCGTGGTGAGACGACGGAGTTGACCGGCACGACAGTCAGCTTCTGGCCGGACGACTCGATCTTCGAGACCACCGAGTGGTCCTTCGAGACACTGTCGCGTCGGCTTCAGGAGATGGCGTTCCTCAACCGCGGCCTGACAATCGTGCTGACCGACGAGCGGCCCGCGCACATCAACGGCGAGCCGCACGTTGTCACCTACCGCTATGACGGTGGCCTGTCGGACTTCGTGCGCTACATCAACGCCTCCAAGGAGCCCGTGCACGCGTCGGTTATTGAATTCGGCGACGAGCAGCGTGGCATGTCGGTCGAGGTGGCGATGCAGTGGACGAACGCGTATGCCGAGTCCGTGCACACCTTCGCCAACACGATCAACACGGCGGAGGGCGGGACGCACGAGGAGGGGTTCCGCGCGGCGCTGACGGGCGTCATGAACAGATGGGCCCGCGAGCAGAACCAGCTGCGCGAGAAGGATGAGAACCTGACCGGCGAGGACGCCCGCGAGGGCCTCACCGCGATCATTCACGTGAAGCTCTCTGAACCGCAGTTCGAGGGCCAGACCAAGCAGAAGCTCGGGAACACCGAAGCCAGGTCGTTCGTGCTGCGAGTCTGCAATGACCACTTGAAGGACTGGTTCGAGCGGAACCCGGGCGAGGCCAAGGGCATCATCGAGAAGGCGAAGGCAGCCGCGCGGGCGAGGATCGCGGCGCGGCAGGCGCGCGACCTGACGCGCAAGGGGCTGTCGGGCAGTTCAGGCCTGCCAGGCAAGCTATCGGACTGCCAGTCGGGTGACCCGTCGGTCTGCGAGATCTACGTGGTCGAGGGTGACTCGGCCGGCGGCTCGGCTAAGGGCGGCCGGGACCCGAAGTTCCAGGCGATCCTGCCGATCCGCGGGAAGATCCTCAACGTGGAGAAGGCCCGGATCGACAGGGTGCTGAAGAACACCGAGGTCCAGGCGCTCATTACTGCGCTCGGCACCGGTATTCACGACGAGTTCGACATCAGCAAGCTCAGGTACCACAAAATCGTCTTGATGGTGGACGCGGACGTCGATGGCCAGCACATCAGGACGCTGCTGCTGACGCTGTTGTTCCGGTTCATGAAGCCGCTGATCGAGGCCGGGCACGTGTACCTGGCGCAGCCGCCGCTGTACAAGATCAAGTGGGATGGCCGCGGTGTCGCACCGGGCTACGCCTACTCCGATAAGGAGCGGGACGCGGTCATCGAGGCCGGCATCGCCGAGGGACGCAAGGACCCGCGGCCGCGCGACAGCGTGCAGCGTTTCAAGGGCCTCGGTGAGATGAATGCCAGGGAGTTGTGGGAAACCACGATGGACCCGGCGCGCCGAGTGTTGCTGCAGGTGACACTCGACGACGCCGCACAGGCTGACGAGCTGTTCACGGTGCTGATGGGCGAGGACGTCGAGGCACGGCGGGCGTTCATCCAGCGCAACGCGAAGGATGTCAGGTTCCTCGACATCTAATGGCTCAGCCGATCCTGCAACGCCAGCGGGGTCAAGACGAGGGCGACTGCCGCGAGCAGCGCTAATGCCGACAGGAGGGATGGCACGTGCCCGACACGACGACGCCTGACGCACCGGCGGAGGGGCACGACCG
>JASHTT010000474.1 GCA_030040415.1 Streptosporangiaceae bacterium
TTGTCCGCCGATCCCGAAGGTTCCCGCAAACGGTACACAGCTGCAGGTTGCGCGGCTTCTTCGATGCGTAGTCCTGCGCGAGCCGACCAACACGGCGGGATAGGGCGCTTGATCTACCTGCAGGGCACAGCTCGGACACGAGCCATTGGTGTCGTGCTTCGATCAGGCCTCTGCAGAGGGTCAGGCCAGTTCTAGCCGTCGCTCCAGAGCCTCGGCCAGGCGGTGCAGGGTAGCCTCGGTCGGGTTACCGGTGCCCCGCTCGATACGGCTTATATCGGCCTGGCGGACACCTGAGCGCTCGGAAAGCTCGCGCTGAGACCAGCCCAGAGCGTTACGCGCGTCCTGGAACTGCAGGCCCAGCGCTACCGCCGCCTCGAAGCGACGGTGCAACTCAGTCACAGCAGGCGGCTCAGCCCTTTGCTGATCCGCCAGCAGGTCGAGCGGATTGGTGCCCATCATCGACGCCTTTCTCTATCCCAGCCTCGCCGCATTAAGACGATACGCTTTAACGTATCAGGCGTAAAGGCATGGTTGATATTGCTTCCCCGGTTCCGGTATTGCGGCCGTGCTGGTGGGGCTACCCGCTCGACCGGGCCGGCGCCAGGCACCTTCGCATGCCTCGAACTTGCCCTGGCCTCATGAACACCAGTTAGCGACCAGAGTCTCTGAGTAAGGCAAACCTGCACCTCGTTCACCCTCGCCGCCCGTAGACCTGACCCGGCGGGCCCCGACTTGCCCGGCGCGTTTGCTGTCCCGCCGGAAAGGCTATTCCTTGCGGCTGTTCGATTGCCTTTCAAGAGAAATGCCCGGATTCATTGCGCCGCGGCCGGGACCGGGCCATTATTCGCTGTGGGAGCATCGGCGCGGGAGTCATTCCCGCGCCGCAGGAGGGATTCGGCATGACCGGGCAGCGGCGGACGAGGGAGCCGGGGTGGCGGATCCCGGGCATGCACAGGCGAGGCGGGCCAGTCGAAGCTAAACGCGAGCCGGGTCGGGCCAGGCAGCCGGGCCAGCGGGTCGGGCACGAGCAGGGGATGCGGCACTCCGGCTGGCGTGGCTGGCGGCTGCCGATCTGGACAACCCGTGTACGGCAGCGTCTGTGCAGGCCGGCCGCGCTGGCGGTCGCGGGAGTACTGGCCGTCGGAGGGCTGGCTGCGGGCGGCTGGCCGGCGACGGCCAGCGCGGCTAGCCAAGATCTGTCCTGCGGCCTCGGGCAGTGCACGGTGAGCTTCCTTGCGCCGGGGACGGGCCAGTCGTTCACCGTCCCGGTCGGGGTGACGTCGCTGACGGTGACGATGTATGGCGCCATCGGGGGCACGAACGACGACCTGGACGTTTCCGGCGGTGCCGGCGCCGAGGTCATCGCCTCGCTGAGCGTCACGGCCGGGGAGGTGCTGGGCGTGGACGTGGGCGGCGCCGGCGGCGGCGGCGTAGAGGACGCCTCGGGCGGGGTCAACGGCGGCGGCTCGTCATCTGGGGGCGGCGGCGGCGGCGGGGCAACCGACTTGACCGCTGCAGGGACGCCGCTGCTGGTGGCCGGAGGTGGCGGCGGCGCGGGATCGAGTCCGACGGGCTTCGAATGCTCGAAGGAACCGACGAAGTTCTCCGGCGGGGCGGGCGGGAACGCTGGCACGGCAGGCAGCTCAGGCGAGCAGGCCGTGGACGGTGATCTCACGCTTGACGGCGGCGGCGGCGGCGCCCCCGGTACCGTGACAGGCCCAGGTGCTGGCGGCAGCAGCGGCGGGTTCACCGGCACCCAGTGCACAGGCGCCATTGTTCTTGACGGAGAATCCGGCAACCCCGGGTCGGGCAGTGACGGCGGGAGCGGCACTGAGGACAGCGCAGGCGGCGGTGGCGGTGGCGGGTACACCGGCGGCGGCGCCGGCGGCACCGGCGCGGGAGAAGTCGCCAGCGTTGCAGACGAATTTGCTGGGGCCGGGGGCGGCGGCGGCGGTTCGTCCTACACCGGGGGCGCCGGGGTCAGCGATGCCTTCGTCTCAAACACGGGCAACTCCGGGCTGATCGACCCTAACGGCGAGGTCGTGCTCGGCTACACCGACCCGGTGGCCACCGGGGCGCCGGCCTACAGCACGCTCCCGGGCCAGGCACTGACCGTCCCGGTCGGCAGCGGGCTGCTCAGCGGCACCGCCGACACCACCGCGCCGGCCGGTGACACGCTGACCGCCACCGGCCCGGCTTCGGGCAACACGGCCGAGGGCGGCGCCGTCACCGTGAACAGCGACGGCTCGTTCACCTACTCCCCGCCCGCCGGGTTCACCGGCAGCGACAGCTTCAGCTACACCGTCACCGATCCCTCGGGCGACTACGCCACTGGCACCGCGACCATCGACGTGGTGCCGCTGGACCAGACGGTGATGTTCACTAGCAGCCCCCCGTCACCGGCCGATTATGGCGGCAGTTACACCCCGGCCGGGTCGGCCAGCTCCGGGCTGACAGTGGGCTTCACCATCGACGCCACCTCTACCCCGGGCGCCTGCGCGATCAGCGGCTCTACGGTGGACTTCACCGGCACCGGGACCTGCGTCATCGACGCCAACCAGGGCGGCGACCTCGAGTACGCGGCGGCCCAGGCGCAGCAGTCGTTCACCATCTCCCCGGCGGCCACCAATTCCTCTGTGGTGGTTACCGCGTCCGCGCTGACCGTGACCGTGACCGTGGTGCCGCCCGGCGCCGGCGAACCGTCCGGCACGGTCACCTTCGCCGTCGGCGGTACTACGGTCGGCACGGCTCCCCTGAACAGCTCAGGGACCGCGTCGCTGGCGTATACCTCCTCCGGTGCCGAGACGGTGTCTGCGGTCTACGCCGGCAACGCCGACTATCTGGCCTCGTCAGCCTCGACCGCGACGACGAACCCTGTGATCGTCGCAACGTTGTCCAGTAGCCACCCAGAGTCCAGTTACGGCTGGTACTCCGCCCCGGTCACCGTGTCGTTCACCTGCGCGCCGGGATCCGCCCCGCTCACGGCACCCTGCCCCGGCCCGGTCACCCTCTCCAAGAACGGCGCGGATCAGGCCGTGACCAAGACCATCCACGACACCGATGGCGGCATCGCCACCGCCTCCGTCGCGGTGAATATCGACCAGACCAAGCCCGCGCTGACAGTCACCGGGATCAAGAACAAGACCAGCTACGACGCCCCCGGTCCCGCGACGATCAGCTGCACGGCCACCGAGACGATCTCCGGGCTGGCCGCGCCGTGCAAGCTCACCGTCAAGCGCACCGAGACCGCGATCACCTGGACAGCGACCGCGACCAGCAGAGCCGGGAACACCACGACGGTGACCGGCAACGCGGCACTG
Organism: Streptosporangiaceae bacterium; assembly: GCA_030040415.1. Lineage (GTDB taxonomy): Bacteria > Actinomycetota > Actinomycetes > Streptosporangiales > Streptosporangiaceae > JAJYUU01. Next base: position 3,321 of record JASHTT010000474.1, read on the forward strand.
ACTGACTTCTACATCGCCGGGGCCAAGCTCGTGCATGGCCGGTTCGTGGTCACCGCGGGCAATAAGTTCACACTCGAGGCCTACTTCCTGGGCGCCGTCAAGGCACCCGAGTACACCGGCGCCGCCCGGGCGCCGGCCAAGCCGGGCAAGACCGGGCCGGCGATGAAGTTGACCGCGACGTCCTTGTGGGCCATCGGCGTCACGATCCCCGCGAAGGCCAAGGCTGGTAGCTGGTCCCTCGGCATCCTCGAAGGCGGCACCCTGCACATCATCCCGATCACCGTGCAGCTCTGACAGCGGCGAACCCGCATCTGCCCGATACGCGTGCACGGGCAGTAGAAAGAGGTTGCCGTTGGCGATGATGGCGCCTGGCGGGTTCCTCTGCGGCTGCGGTCGGCCGGGTGCCGATGGCAGTGCTGCCTCTCATAGGCCAAAGTCGTTGTCGTCACAGATCGGCAGGGTCGCGACCGGCGCCGGGGTGGCCGGGTGGTCAGAGGCGGTCGTTGTGCATCCTCACCGGCCCGACAGCGGGCAGGTCGACGAAGATGCTGTTGTGTGCTGCTCACCGAGTTCCCGCAGTTTGCCCGCTGGAGGTCGCCCGTCCGCCTCTATGGCCAGTGCACCCAGATGAACAAAGAACTCGTCCATCGGAGGGGAGTTCAGGAACAGGAAACGCACCTGTTCTGCCGAGGTGTTACTGGGCTGGTGCACGGCACCCCGCGGGACAACGGCGCACTGCCCGGCGTGCAGGATGGTCGTCGCGGTACCAACGGTCAGGGTGAGCTGCCCGTCGAGCATGTAGAAGGCCTCCTCATGACCGCGATGCAGGTGCTGCGGTGGCGGCCCTGGCGCCCGGGGGCGTGCTGGTATTCGATCAGTGAGTAGGCACCACGACTGGCACTGCCGGTGATCTTCACGACCATCTGCTGACCCGTTGGCCCGGGATCAGGGACTGGCAGGGCTCGGGCGACGCGGTGATCGGTATCCACGGGCCGCTCGGCGAGGCCCGGCTGATCGGCACGGCCCGAGCCAGGATCTCCCACGGCTGCATCCGGCTGCAGGTGCAGGCACTGCTCAGGCTCCGCGGGGTGCCGGCCGGCCCGCCAGTCGACGTCGTCGGCTGAAGCACCTGATTTCTAGCCCGTGACCAGTATGGAGAAGCGGTGGCGCGCAGGCGCTGCCTCGAGCCAGTCCTGCAGTGCGCCGCTATGCGCCGGGCCGACGCTCAGCCCGGCGTTCCCAGGCTGTGCAGTCAGAACCAGGCTGGTGTCCTGCGGCCCGTCGGCCAATAGGCGGTAGCTGCCGTTGTGCTGGCCGACCTGCGCCCATTCCTGTGCGCTCGACCCATCGCCCCTGCTGGCAACGACGGCCGACCCGGCTGCCAGTCCCGTCACGCCCAGGCGGCGCTGACGCGCCAGTCAGGGCAGCCATGGCGTAGACATCGAAGTCAGCCGCAGGGTGCATGCCAGCAAGCCTGAAAGCTCTGGCGTGGCCGGCCTCCAGCGCGCTGTACGACCAGGAGAAGACGGCGCGAACCACCGTGTGCACATCGCCGCCATTGTCAAGCAGGTCCAGCCTTTTGTGCTCGTCAGACTGACCTTGGCCTATCTGCTCCAGATTGTTAGGCACTGGCCATCGCGCCGACGTCAATCAGCTGCCGCAGCGTAGGATGCCGAGGACATGGCAAAAATGCGAGCTGCGTTCCGCCAGTACGAACTTGAGCAACTCGGCCATGGTGATCTGGTACTTAGCCCCGAGCTGCTCAATGGGCTGCTCACCAAGTCTATGAACGATCCCATGGACTGTCTGGCAAATGTACTCACCCGTAGTCGAGCAGTACGAGATAGCCGACGAATAAGCGCTGAAGCCGTCCATGCCCATGCAAATTAACTGGTTCCAAGGATCTAGTGAATCCAAAGCACACTCCCGCCGCCGTGACGATGCGCCGCGGCACCCCACGCCTGACCTTCCAGGCGGGACGCCTGAACGTCCGCGTCCGCCGCATCCGGTGCGGTGGCGTACTGCGCCGATGATCGCCGACGAGCGTCTGGGGTCTTGCCTGTGAGTGGAAGCGCCAACGCCAGGAGCAGCGGGACATGTCGGTGTCAGGCTCATCCAGATGACTGGTCGCCAGATTCAGGCCGCTGTGTTAAGCGCCTCGTGTTTGGCTGAGGCCCTGCCGCGTCCTTGCGGTGTCGGGGTGGTCGGGCCCCAGGATGCGCTCGCGGCCATCGAGCGCTTGCTGGTAGAGCGTGCTCGCAAGGTCGTGCTCGCCGAGTGAGTGGTGGGCATGTGCGAGGTTGTGCGTGCAGGTGAGGGTGTCAGGATGACCGGGGCCGACGACCCTTCGCAAATCTGCGAGGACCTCCTCGTACAGCATGATGGCATGGCCGTGCTGTCCGGCTGACTCGTAACCATGCGCGAGGTAGGTCCTCGCCTTGAGCGTGTCCGGGTAATCTGGCCCGAGATTCCGCGCAAGATTTTCCGCGGATTGCTCGAACAAGGCGATCGCCTCTGCGTTCCGGCCGACTGACTCATATCCTAGGGCGAGGTTGACGCGGCTGTAGGAGGTGCGGGTGTGGTCGGCGCCGAGAAGCCGCTCGCTGTCGGCCAGGTTTTTCTCAAAAAGCGGGATAGCTTCGGCGGTGCGGCCTGCCGAATTGTAGATGTACGCCAGGTTATTCACACCGATCAGCGTATGCGGATGGTCAGGACCAAGAACTCGTCGCGATTCGGCAAGAGACTGCTCGTACAACGGTGTCGCGTCGCCGAGCCTGCCAGCGGATTCATATGTGTACGCAAGGTTGTTCAGTGCTGAAAGCGTGTATGTATGGTCGGGCCCTAGGATTCGCCGAAAGTCCGTAAAGGTTTGGCTGAGAATTTGGATAGCCTCACTGAAACGGCCCGCGCTCTCATAGCTTCGGCCGAGTACAGACCGGGCGTCCAGAGCGCGCGGATCGTCGCCCTCGAGGACCTGCTGCAGCTCGGCGACGGTTTCCTCCTGCAGCTGGACCGCTTCGCTGGTCCTGCCAGCCAGGCGATACGCATCCGCGAGGCAGGTTCTTGACTCGAGCGTGTCGGGATGACTGCCACCCAGGACGCGTTGCCGGTCAGAGACGGCCTGCTCTAGCAGCGGCAAGGCGTCGACCACATTGTCCATTGCCAGATAGGTCCGGCCCAGTTCGTGTTCACAGGTAAGAGTGTCGGGATCGTCGGATGGCAGAACGCGGCGGCTGTCGGTAAGGAGGCGCACGCCGAGCTCAACGGCGCGATTGTGGTCGCCGGCTTCACGGAATTGACGCACTGCCCAGGACCGGGCATCGATCAGCCGGGCGAGGAGGCTCGGGTCGCGCACTTCTGCGGTGACGGCTGCATTCCAGACCGCCTCGACCTGGTCGGCTATGTCGGCCCCTTCCTCGCGGCGTATCCAGGCCTGCTCCCAGCCGAACTGCGCGGCTTTGAGCAATCGCAGCGCGGTGGTGATGACGTCGGTTAGCTGGTCCGCGGCGGCGGCGCGTTCACGCAGCACTCGCCCGGTCACCCGGTGCATGATCAGCTGATCACCGGCCACCGACCAGGTCAGCAGCGATGCGGCTACGCATCTGGCTGCGGCGTCATCCAGGGCCCCTCCGCGCGTAGCGCTTCTGTCGTCGCCGGCAAGGCCGGCGAGCAGGCTGCGCCGGAACCCGTCCGGGGAAAGCACGGCCGCCACTTGCAGTAGCTGGCTGGTCAGGCCACCCGGATCGGCGGCCTCGACGGCCTGGACCGACAGCAGCAAGGCGGACGCCAACGGCAGCGGGTAACCGGCACCTGGAACCCGGCCGAGCAAGGCGGCGACTGGCACGCGGCGCAACCGTTCCAGGTACTGCCCGTAACTGAGATGCTGCCCGCGGATCGTCGCGCTCGCCTGGGCCAGTGCCAGCGGCAGATCCCCCAATTCGCGGGCGACCTCGTCTGCGCCCGCCTCCTGGGACAGTCCAGTACGCGCTGCCAGGTAGCGTACGGACTCAGCGCGGGCAAACACATTCAGGTCCGCGACGCCGCCCAACTCCGCAGTAGCCCGATCCGTTGTCGTGATCACCACCTGGGCGTCGCCCGCGACAGGCAGGAACGGGCTGACAACATCTGGATCTGCCGCGTTATCGAGGACCAGCAGACCCGGCCCCGCCCAGGTATCCAGCTTCTCGCGCAGCCTGTGTGCCGATTCCGCCGAGTCGCCCTCCGGATCGGAGACGCGGAGGCGGTCCGCGACCCGCGCGAGCCCGGCCAGCAACACCTCCCGCGATTCAGCGCTCACCCACGCCACCAGCGGCCAACCATCCCGGATGCGTTTCCGTGCATACGCGGCCGCTAGCTGCGTCTTGCCGACCCCGCGCAGGCCAGTGATTACCGACGGCGCAGCCTGCCTGGCCGCAGCATCCAGCCGCGCCAGCAGTTCGCGTTCCACAAAGCCGGGAGGCTCGCGCGGGATCTCGCCGACCACCACCTGACGTTCGCTGGCCATCCCGCCCGTGCCGGCCCGACCCGCCGCGACCGGGACCCGGTCGGCTGGCGAACCCACATACGGCGCTAGGGCCCTGCTCAGCTGCCGTCCATAGGCCTCGTCGTCCAGCTGCCAACGCAAGATCGCCTGAACCTGGCCCAGCCTCAATCCCAACCCCGCAGGCATTTCCGTCGGCTCCAGGTGAATCGCAACCACCGGCTTGCCATTGTCAAGCGCGAACCCGACCTCATCGCGGACATTCTTGCGGGCCACCGCCGAGCCCGAAATCATGACCACACAGGCAGCGGCTCCCGCCAGAGCACCAGCGACTTCCTCCGGCCATTCCCTGCCAGGATCAATCCCCTCGTCGTACCAGACGCTGACCCCCAGGGTCTGGATCCGCTGCAACTCACTGAACACCGCCGCCCGGTCACTATGGGCGTAGCTCACGAACACGTACGTCCCCGACGCTGCACACGACGCGAGTGGAACGGTGCCCGCCGAAACGTGCGATCCCTCTTCCGACCGAAGCGCCATGGACGGAGCATAACCGCCTTCTAGCCCGACGTCCGTGGCAGCAATCAGCCTGATCATTCACGCCACAGGCGTGTTCCCGGCCCGAGAAAGAGCTGCTCCAGCGCCGGCATGTATTAACAGAACTTCCTCGGCGCGTGGCCTTTCGAGCTTGCCGATAAGAAAGGTCGCTGACATCTCGCCGCACCAACATTTCGATTCCGGCTAAGCCAGCCCGCGCGCTGGGCAATATCGTCCACGACATTGGCGCGCTGGCCGAGGCGGCGGCGCCGGCGCGGACGCCGCGGCGTGCCGTCTGAGACGAGCCTCAGACAAGCACGCAGCGCCGGCAAGGGGCAGGCATGATGTTCTAGGAACGCGCGCACATCCGCTTTGCTCGCGATCAGGGGGCGCGAGCCGGTACGAGTTGCTGCCGCCCGGTCAGGTTGGGAGCTGTGCGCCGCGGATGTCGGCGCCGTCGAGGTGCACCTGCGCTTTCGGCAGGCCCCTCAGATCGCAATTCCGCAGGTCGGCGCCGCTGAGATCCAGGACGACGTCGGACCTGACGACCAGCCGGGTGGCGACCCGTAGTGCTGCAAGGAAGTCCTCATCGCGCTGCCCCTTCTGATGGCGCCGGTGGGTTCTGGAGTGGGCTCTGATGAATGCCCCGAGGACGTAGATGATCGTCCTTCTGTCCCGGGCGGAGTCATGCCCGATCCTTTCCAAGGCGTAGATGCCGCCGACGCGCACGTAGGTGCTCTCATCGCCGAGCTGGCTGACGGCGCTGGTGTAGCGATCGGTGACGTGTCCTTGGCGACTGAGCGTGTAGGTGCGGGCGGTGAACCACACTGTGATCACCGCTCCTATAGCGATTAGAAATGTCGCGATCGTGCCGCGGACGGCGTTGATGGCCGCGAGTCGCTGGGTCGCTGACATGCCCTGCGACGGGTGCCTGGCTAGCAGGCTCGGCAGTGCCCACAGGACGACTAGCCCCAGCGCTGCTACCGCCAAGAGTGTCAAGCAACTGTCGGCGATCACGAAATTGAGCAGTGAGGGGCGTGCTGCGATCACGTAATTGACCACCCCGATCACGTTATTGACCATGGTCAGGACGTGCGTGTCGGGGTGGACCTGGTCATCGGGAAGTCAGGATGATTCCCTTCGTCGCTGAGGCGGGGGGTCCGATGGCGAGGAGGACGTTCGACGTGATCGATGTCTGCGAGATCTTCACGCACTGGTATGCCGGCCGGTCGAAGAACGAGATCGCCGGCAGCCTGGGGCTGTCGCGGAACACTGTCCGCAAGTACCTGGCAGCGGCGGAGGCTGCCGGGATGGCACCGGGCGGCCAGCCGGTGAGCCAGCAGGAATGGATGGAGCTGGCGCGGGCGTGGTTCCCGGAGCTGGCCGATACCAGCTTGCGGCAGGTGACGTGGCCGGCGATCGCGGTGCACCGGGATTACGTCGTCGCGCAGCTGGAGGCCGGGGTGACGATGGCCACGATCCATCAGAGGTTGCGGGACGAGCGTGGCCTGGCGGTGTCGGTGGCGTCGTTGCGCCGGTATGTTGCGGCGAACTTGCCCGAGGAGGTCCGCCGGTCGCAGGTTCGGGTGCTGCGGCTGGCGCCCGCTGAGCCCGGGCAGGAGGCGCAGATCGACTACGGGCAGC
>JASHTT010000475.1 GCA_030040415.1 Streptosporangiaceae bacterium
CCAGGCCGTCGACGGCCTCGCGGAGCAGGTCCGCGTGGCCAAGGTGCCGTGCGTACTCGTCGTGCAGTTCGACGAGCACACGGCGCAGGCTGGCGGACTCGCCGCCGGATGCGGACTGCTTCGACGGCTGGCCACAGTTGCCGGTGCCGAGCAGCCGTCCGATCGCGGCCCGGGAGCGTTCCACCGACCCCTGCCAGAGCGCGTACAGCTCGGCGGGGGAGTCGTCGGCCGCCGAGTGCCACTCCCAGTCGGGGTCGGCGTCGAAGTCGACGCTGTCCCATGGCGGCGTGAGCGGCTGCCCGGTCAGGTAGGCCGCCGTGCACCGCGCCTCGACGGTTGCCAGGTGCTTGACCAGGCCACCGAGCGTCATGGCCGACGGCGGATGATGCTGGCGCAAGGCAGCCGCGGTGAGCCCGCCGCACTTCCAGGCGAACCGCGCGCGGCACCGGTCAACCGCGAAGACCAGCACCTCGGCCTCGCCGGCGTGCGGCGGCGGCTCGTGGATGGAGGTATCGAGGATGGGGTTCTCGCTCATGTGCCGCACAGTAGGCTGCGTTCCGGACGGAAAGCTTCCGGATCGGGGGACGTTGTGCGGCCAGACACTAGTCCCGCGGCGCGGGCGCTGCTCACTCTCGAACTCGTCCAGGGCAGCCCCGGCATCACGGCGGACCAGCTCGGCAGCAAGCTCGGCGTGTCTGAGCGGGCCGCCCGCCGGTACATCGGCATCCTCCGCGAGGCCGGCATCCCCGTCGAGTCGGCCCGCGGCCCCTACGGCGGCTTCCGCGTCGGCCGTGGCCTGCGGTTGCCGCCGCTGATGTTCAGCGCCGCGGAGGCACTGGGCCTGGTCATGGCCGTGCTCGACGGCCACCACGACGCCAGCGATCCGACTGACCTGGTCGGCGGTGCGCTCGGCAAGATCGTCCGGGCCCTGCCGGAGCCGGTTGCCGCGCAGGCGGAGGCGGTCCGCCGCACTACCGCGCCGGCGCCGGACCGCGCGGCCGCCAGACCCGACCCGGCTATGACTACCGCGCTGGTGCAGGCGTGCGCGCACCACCGGCGGGTCCGGCTCGGGTATCGCAGCGAAGCCGGGTCGGAGTGGGTCCTGGAGGCCGACCCGTGGGCGGTCGTCGTCCGGCACGGCAGGTGGTACGCGCTGTGCTGGTCGCACGCCGCGCAGGCCAGGCGTGTCTACCGGATCGACCGGGTTCGCGAGGTCCAGGTGCTCGACGACACGTTCACCGCCCCTGCCGACCTCGACCCGGTCGCCATCCTCGAGGAGAACCTGGCCATCGGCTGGGAGTTCGACGTCGAGCTCGTCATCGACGCACCCGTCGGGACCGTCGGGCGGTGCGTGCCGCGCGCGCTCGGCAGGCTCGAACCGCTCGATAACGACCGGTCCCGGCTGACCGGCAGCACCAGCAACCCCGCGTGGTACGCGCAGCAGCTCGCTGGCATCCCGGCGCCGTACCGGATTGTGCGCTGCGCTGAGCTGCAGGCGGCGGCGCGTGCCCTGGGCAGGCGGCTGCTCGAGGCCGCGGGCCCTTCCGCGGCGGATGGCCCGCGCGCACAATAGCCCGGTGCGAATCGTCCGCTACCTGGCCGACGGTCAGGCTGAGCCGCGGGTAGGCATCGAGTTCCAGGGCGGCATAAGGCAGCTGGCTGCCAGCTCGATGGCGGAGCTTCTCGGCCTGCCGCTGGCCGAGATCAGGGCGCTCGCGCAGGACGCGGTGACCGGGTCCGTGGTCGGGCCGGGCGCGGTCCTGCTGCCGCCGGTCGACGGCCGGACGGAAATCTGGGCGGCGGGCGTGACGTACTACCGGTCGCGTCAGGCCCGGATGGAGGAGAGCGCGACCGCCGACGTCTACGACCTGGTGTACGGCAGCGAACGGCCGGAACTCTTCTTCAAGTCGGCGGCCTGGCGGGTGGTGACCCACGGGGAGCCGATCGGCATCCGCCGGGATTCGGCGCTGAACGTGCCGGAACCCGAACTGGCGCTGGTGGTGAACCGGCACGCTGAGGTCGTCGGGTACGCGGTGTGCAATGACGTGTCGTCCCGCAGCATCGAGGGCGAGAATCCGCTGTACCTGCCGCAGGCCAAGGTGTATGCGGGCTCGTGCGCGCTCAGCGACGGCATCCGGCCGGCCTGGGAGGTGCCGGCTGCCGACCGGCTCGATGTCGAACTGACGGTGCAGCGGAGCGGGCAGCAGGTGTGGCGGGGCGTCACGAGCACCAGCCAGATGCGCCGCTCGGCCGCTGAGCTTGTCGGCTACCTGTTCCGCGAAGAGCAGTTCCCCGCGGGCGTGGTGATCTCCACCGGTACCGGGATCGTCCCTGGCATGGAGTTCACCCTGCACGAGGGTGACCTGGTCACGGTTCGCGTTCAGGACGTCGGTGAGCTAGCCAACCGGGTCGCCGCAGGCCGGGATCACTTCGACTGGCTGGCGGACCCGGTCAGGCGCCGATGATCAGGCGGACCGAGACCGTGTCACCCACGTCGATCCGCTCGGCACGGCGCACCCACGCCTTTACCGGCACGATGTACCCGCCGTCCTTGGGAAACAGCGACGTCGTCCATTGCGTGCCGCCGATCTGGGCGGTCACCGGGATACATCCCCAGCCGTAGCTGACGAACCGGGAAACCGCCTCCAGCGCGCCGCTCTCCTCGTCGGGGACCGTGACGAAATGCCAAGGGGAAGGGCCTCGCCAGAACCACATCTCGCCACTGAACTTCAGGTCCACCGAAACAGGATAAGGACCCGGAGTTTCGCTAGTCTTCAGCCACCGAATCGAGGAGGAGTCCGTGCGCGTCAGTGGTATTCGTTGCTGCCCGGCCAGCCGCCGGGCCGTCGTCGGCCTGACTGTGGGCCTGGTTGCGGTTGCCGTGCCCGCCACGGCCGTGGCGGGCACGGCAACCGCAAGCACTCAGCACCGGGCCGGTGCCAGCCACGCCGGCGCGTCGGCCGCCGAACCACTCAAGGGAAAGATCGTCGGCATCGACCCCGGCCACAACGGCCGCAACTGGACCGACCCGGCCTACCTCAACCGCCAGGTCTGGAACGGTCGCGAATGGGAAGACTGCGACACCACGGGGACCGAGACGGCCAAGGGCTACACCGAGGCCAGGTTCAACTGGAACGTCGCCCGCTATCTTCGCCAGGACTTGGAGAAGTACGGCGCCAAGGTCGTGATGACGCGGAAGAGTAACGACGGGATCGGGCCGTGCGTCACCACCCGCGCGCGGATACTCAACAAGGCGCACGCGGATGTCTCCGTCGACATCCACGCCGACGGCGGGCCGCCGTCCGGACGGGGCTTCACGGTCCTGGAGCCGGTCGCCGATGGCCCTAATGACAAGGTCATCAACGCCTCGCTGCGGTTCGCCAAGGACGTGCATGCGGAAATGCTCCGCTACACCCCGATGATGGTCAGCGACTACTACGGCCACGACGGTTATATCCGCCGCGACGACCTGGCCGGCCTGAACCTGACCACCGAGCCCAAGGTGCTGATCGAGTGCGGCAACATGCAGAACAGCCAGGATGCCGCGCTGCTGGTGCAGGCGAGCGTGCAGCGGCATATCGCGCGGGCGCTCGCTCAGGCCATCGTCGAGTTCCTGACCGGCAAGTAGACCGCGGACCGGCCGCGCCGCCCGCGTCGCGGGTCAGGCGGCGACAAGCTCGGACGGCTCGGCGATCACGTCCACGAGCGCGCCGTTGCGCATCACGGTGATGGCGAGCGGCCGCCCGATCGCGTCGCTGAACATGAGCTTCTGCAGGTCCTGCGCCCTTGTCACCGGCTTACCGCCGGCCGTGATCAGCAGGTCGCCTGGCCGCAGCCCGGCCCGCGCGGCCGGCCCGTTCGTCATCACCTCGGCGACGCGCAGGCCGCTGGCCCGGCCGAACCGGACGCGCAGCCGCTCCGGCAGCGGAGCGGGCGCGCTGACGATGCCGAGATAGGCGCGCCTGACCCGGCCCTCGCGCATGAGCGCCGAGATGATCTTGCGGGTCGTGGCGTTGATCGGCACGGCCAGGCCGAGGCCGACACCGGCGACCGCCGTGTTGATGCCGACGACCCGCGCCCGGGAGTCGGCCAGCGCGCCGCCCGAGTTGCCTGGATTCAGCGCGGCGTCGGTCTGGATCACGTCCTCGATCAGGCTGCCCCGGCCGGCGGAGCTCGTCGGCAGTGACCGGCCGAGTGCGCTGACCACGCCTGCTGTGACGGAGCCGGTCAGCCCGAGCGGGCTGCCGACCGCAACAACGAGCTGGCCAACCACCAGATCGTCCGCCTCGCCGAGGACGGCCGGGTTAGGCGTCGGTGTGTCAGCACGCACGACCGCCAGGTCAGATAGCGGATCGGCACCGACAACGCGGAAGTCTGCACTGGTGCCATCGGCGAACTGCGCGCTCCCGTGCTCCGCCTGCCCGACCACGTGGGCATTCGTCAGCAGGAATCCGTCCGGCGTATAGATCACCGCTGAACCGAGGCCTTCGCCCCGGTAGCGGCCCCCGGCACTTCGA
>JASHTT010000476.1 GCA_030040415.1 Streptosporangiaceae bacterium
CTGCGATCGTTCGTAGTGCGCCGGATGGGTTCTGCGCGCCTGCTTGTCGGCTGCCTGGTGGCCGCGGTCTTCGTGGTGTCCGCCCTGGTTTCCGCGCTCGCGAGCTTCTACTCATTCGCCTTGCCTGCCGCGGTGAACAGGCAGCTGACGCGGTCGGGCGCGATGTCGGTCGCCGTTTCAGGCACCACCAGCGGCCGGGTGGCTACCCAGATCGCCGGCGTGCGCGCGAGGCTGACCAGCGCGTTCGGCGCGGTGCCCTACAGACTTTATTCGGCAGTCTGGTCCGACAGCCTCGCGCTGAACGTGCCGCAGCGAGCGGGCCAGGTACCGGTGATCCAGGCAGCTGCCGTGGGCGGCCTCGCGGCGAGCGCAAGGCTTACCAGTGGGGCATGGCCGACTGCACCGGCACATCCTGCCGCCGGGGGGGCCGCGGTTATCCCGGCCGCGCTGCCCGCCACCGCCGCGGCCGCCCTCGGCATCCGGACTGGATCGGTTGTTACCGTCCGCGACCTCACCACACGCGCCCTTGTCAGGCTGCGGGTGACAGGCCTCTACCGGCCTGTCCACACCACGGCCAGCTACTGGCTTGTGGACCTCATCGGCACCGCCGGTGTCACGGTGAGCAGCGGATTCGCCAGCTACGGGCCGGCCGTCGTCAGCCCCGTAGCGTTCGCCGCCGCCGCTGGCCAGGCCGGCCGGGCGCAGCTGACCCCGAGCGAGCTGTCGTTCGTCGCGCTGCCGCGGATCGCCAGCATCAAGCCGGCCGGCTTGAAGTCGCTGGCTGGCCGCCTGACCGCCGTCGTGGCAGCGTTTGACAACTCGGGCCTGCTGACCGCCACGACCGCGATGCCGCAGACGCTGACCAACGCTGCGGCCGGGCTCGCGGCAGCAAGGTCACTGGTGCTGATCAGCGGACTGCAGCTAGTGCTGCTGGCGGCCGCCGCGCTCGCGCTGGTGAGCAAGCTGCTGGCCAGCTACCGGGACGCGGAGACCGCGCTGCTGGCCGCCCGCGGCGCGAGCCGCGGGCGGCTCGTCTGGTCGAGCCTGGCCGAGGCGGTGGTCGAGGTCGGCGTGCCAGCGGCCGCCGGAGCCGTGGCCGGCGGCCTGCTGTCGGCCGCACTGCTCGCCCGGCTGACCGGGCAGCCGACCCGTGCCGCATTGCCAAGCGGCGTGATGTGGCTGGGCGCTGCCGCCCTCGCGGTGTTGTGCCTTGGCATCGTTCTGTGGCCGGCCGCACGGCCTCAGCGCCGTCTGCAGCTGCGGCTGCGCCGCGGCCTGTCCGTTCCGGTCGCGACCGTGGTCGCGGCCGGCGGCGACCTAGCGCTGATCGTGCTGGCCCTGCTCGCGGTGCAGGAGTTGCGCCGCTACTCGGCGGCCGCCCAGGTGGCCAGCGGATCCGGTGTCGACGCCGTCATCGTCGTGGCGCCCGCCTTGGCACTCGCGGGTCTTGCCGTCGTGCCGCTCCGGCTGCTGCCGACCGCCGTCCGCGGGCTCGAGCGGCTAACCGCCCGCGGCAGGCGGCTCGGCTATGCCATGGCGAACTGGGAGATCAGCCGCCGTCCGCTGCGGCAGACCGGGCCCGCGCTGCTGGTCATCCTCGCTGTCGGCACCAGCACGCTCGCGCTGACGCAGTTGCAGAGCTGGCGCCGGTCCGTGCATGACCAGGCCGGTTTTGCGGTCGGTACGGCAGTGCGCGTCGGGCTGGTCTCCGCAGAGCCGCTGGCCGGCGTCAGCCGGATTGCCGGACTGCCCACCGTCACCGCCGCGATGCCGGTCAGCACGGTGCCGCTGATCCCGTCCGGACAACTGCTGGTGCTCGACCCGGCGCTGGCGGCACGGACCGTGACGCTCCGCAGCGGGCTCGCGAGCCTGCCGGCCGGGCGGCTGTTCCGGACGCTCGGCACGCGACCGGCCGGCCTGCTGCTCCCCGGCCGCCCGGACCGGCTGGAGATCACCGCCAGCCTCACGAGCGCCGCGCCGCTCGGCGTCCTCAGCGCGACACTGATCGTGCAGGACGCCGACGGTGTCGGCTACGCCGTGCCTGCCAGCGGCTTGCCGGCCGACGGCAGGCCGCACGCTCTCGTTGCGCAACTCGCCGCATCGGGCGCCGCCTATCCACTGCGGCTCATCGGCATCTCGATCGGCTACACCATGCCGGCCTACCCGCGCTCCGCGGAGGCCCGGCACGCCGATGCGCGCGCAGTCCTGGAACTGGAAGGCATCTCCGTCAGTCCGAGTCAGGCCGGGCCGTTCAGCCAGGAGGTCGCCGACGGGCAGGCGCTCGGCGGATGGCTCGCGCAGACCGCCGACCCGGGACTCGCCTCGGAGCTTGCGGTTCTGAGCGGTCCCACGGACGGCGCAGTCAAGCCCGCCGTCGGCTCGGTAACCACGTCGGGCAGCGCCGAGCAGGTCGCGTTCCGCCCCGGCAACTGGCCGCTGGTCGGGCAGCCGACCACAGGCCCTGCGACCGTGCAGACGGGTCCCGCCGAGCTGAACCTCAGCATCCCGGTTGGCACACCGGTTCCGGTGATCGCCTCGACCGGTTTCGCGCACGCCAACGGCCTGCGTCTGGGCGGAGTGTTCGCCGTCCCCATTGCCGGCGAGCAGGTTCCCTGCCGCCTCGTCGCCACGGTCACCGCCTTCCCTGGCGGCGGCACGCTCGTCGCCGGCCAGGCCGCCGTGCAGGACGCGCTGGCCAGCTTGGGAGCCGGCGGGACGTTGCCCGTCACGCAGTGGTGGCTGAACACGAGCACGGGCGCCGCGCCGCCGGGCCTGCCTGCCGGATCGGCAGTCACGAGCGCGGCCGGGCTGACCGGGGGCCTCGAGCGCGACCCCGTGTCTGCGGCGCCGGTGCAGGCGATGGCGGCCGTGGCGGCCGCCGCTGCGCTCCTCGCTGCGCTCGGATTCTGCGTCAGCGTGGCAGCGAGCGCGCGCGAACGGCGTCCTCGCCGCGCGGTGCTCGGCGCACTCGGCGTGCCAAGCACGACTCAGGTCGGGCTGTTCTGCCTCGAGGAAGCGCTGACCAGCCTGCCCGCGGCGGCGGTCGGGCTGCTGATCGGCGTCGGCCTCGCCGAACTGCTGGTCCCCGCCCTCACGGTCACCGCGACCGGCGGGCTGCCAGTACCGCCGGTCCTGGTCACCGTGCCGTGGGGCTGGGTGATCGGCATCGCGGCCGTGCTGCCCGCCATTCCGGTGCTCGCTGCAGCCATGAGCGCCCTTCGTCAGCCGGACCCAGCGGCTGAACTGCGGGCGAGCGAGGCAGTGGCGTGACGCGGCGGCTCAGGACAATGCTCGCGGTGCGCTGGCGCGGCCTGACCGGCACCGCGCCAGCAGCTGCCGTCTGGCTCGGCGTGCTCGCCTGCCTGTGCACGCTGCTCGCGGTCTACGGACCGCGAGCGGCGGTCCAACTCCGGACGGCAGCCCTCCGGAAGTTCGTCGCGACGGCTCCCGCGACCGACAAGGCCGTAGTGGCCAGCATCGACGACGACGCGCTGAGCACCGGCCAGGTCGGGGGGCTGTCGGCCGCACAGATCCAACGAGTTACCCGCCAGCTGCGGCGCAACCTGCGCGGACTGTCGCTCGCGCCGCCCGCAGCCGACTGGAGCAGCCTCACGACGCCGCTGGTGCAGGTGACAGTTCCGGCTCATTCTCCGGCGCTGCAGGCGGTGTTGCCGCCGAAGCTCGAGCTCAGTTACCGGGACACACTCGCCGCGAACGTACACGTCGTCGCCGGCCGGCTGCCCGCAGCGCGGTCGAGCGCCGCGGCGGTGCTGCCGATCGCGGTCACCGTGCAGACGGCGCGGCGGTTCGGGCTTGCGGTGGGCTCGCGGCTGGCCTTGCCGGGCACCGGAATCTCGCTTGCGGTGACGGCGATCGTGCAGCCGCGCGCACCGGCCTCGCCGTTCTGGACCATGGACCCGGTCGTGGCGGCACCCGATCTCAGCTACGTGGGCAACTACGACCTGTGGATCGGCGGCGCCTTCATCGCCGCGAGCGGAGTCGGCGCGCTGCAAACCCGGTTCGACATGACGACCACGCGCGCAACCTGGATGTTCCCGCTCGACCTCGGCGGCCTGACGGCAGCGCAGGCGACGGGGTTGCGGCAGCGGCTTGCCGGCGCCCTGCTCACCGCTGGCCAGCTCACTAGCACGACAAGCACGGTCACGCAGCGGTGCTCGGGCGCGTTCCACAGCGGCCGAACCCATCCGCTGCCCGTCAAGGTGCACTGCACCGACGCGGGCAAGCTCGCGGTGGCCATGTCGGTCAGCGTGACCTCAGGCACCGTTGCACTGATCGCAGGATTCGACACCCAGACCGCGTCCGTTGGCGGTGTCCTCGACCTGCTGTCGGTCAGCCTCGCGGTGCTGGCGGCGGCTGTCGTGCTGCTGGCTGCCTGGTTGCTGGCCGAGCGCAGGCGGCAGGAGTTCGCTATGCGGCGCGCCCGCGGGGCGGCGCGGCGCCAGCTTGCCGTCGCCATCTTCGCCGCGAGCGCGGCGACCGTCCTGCCAGGCGCGGCCGTCGGCGCGGCCGTCGGCGTTGCGCTCACGCCAGCCTCGTCGGCCTCGCTGAGCTGGTGGCTGGCTGGCGTGGTCGTGCTCGCCTCGCTGGCTGGGCCCGTCCTGGTCACCGTGTGGATCCACGGCGGCTACGCCCCCGACCGGCCGGACCAGCCTGCTAGCAGGCTGGCGTCCACCAGGCGGCTGATCGTCGAGGCCGCGCTGCTGCTCGTCGCGGCTGGCGGGCTGATCGTGCTCCGCGACCAAGGGCTCGGCGGTGGCGCTGATCTGTACCCGAGCGCCGCGCCCGTGCTGCTGGCCATCGGCGTCGCGGTCATCGTGCTCCGCGTCTACCCGCTCGTGGTGCGCGGGCTGCTCCGGCTGACCGGTCGGCGCGCGGGCCCGAGCGCCTTCCTCGGCCTCGCCGGAGCGGCGCGCGCGCCAGCCAGCGCGACGCTGCCGGCCTTCGCGCTGGTGCTCACGCTCGGGATCGTGTCATTCGCCGGAATCGTGCGCGGCGCGGTCATCAGCGGCGAGCAAGCCACCTCCTGGCAGCAGGCAGGCGCCGACGCAACCGTCAGCACCGCAGGATCTGTCACGGCCGCACTGCAGCGTTCGGTCGCGGCGGTCCCGGGCGTGCGGCACGTGGCCGCGGCCGGCATCGCGGCCGGCTCCATCGGGCCGGGACCTGCGCAGTTCAGGGTCCTGCTGGTCGATCCCGCCCAGTACGCCGCGATTCTCGCCAGCGGACCGCTACCAAAGGCGCCGCTCGCTTTCACCAAGCCGACGGCCGTACGCGGCCGGCCACCGACGCGGGCCGCAGCGCCAGTGCTGGCTTCGCCGGCGCTGGCAGCGGAGCTGGGCACGCACCCGGTCAGCGTGTTGCTCAATGGCCAGAAGCTCGTCACCGTGCGGGTGGTCGGTCAGGCCCCTGCCATGTCGGCGGTGAGCGCGGTCCAGTCCGGCTACCTCGTGCTGAACAGTTCAGCGGCCGTCGGAACTGTGGGCGGGACCGGCGGCGTGCTGCTGGTTGCCGGGCCCGCGCTGAGCGCGTTCGCCTTGCGCAGTGCCGTAGCGCAGCACTCGCCAGGAGCCACGGTCGTGTTCCGGTCGCGGCTACTCGACGGGCTGGCGGCCGCGCCGCTGCGGCACGGCGCCTACCTGGCTCTGCTCCTCGGGGCGTTCGCGGCGGCCTGTTGCGGTCTGCTAGTGCTGCTGATCAGCCTGCTGCTGTCGGCGCCATCGCGGCGGCTGGTCCTCGTGCGGCTGAACACAATGGGCCTGTCCAGGGCGCAAGGCAGGCTGGCGGTCCTCGTGGAACTGCTGCCGCAGTTGCTGGCCGTGCTGGCCGGCGGCGTAGCCTGTGCGGTCGCCCTGGGGCCGGCGCTCGGCCCCGCGCTGAACCTCACGGGTTTCACTGGGTCGGCCGTCGGCGTCCCGATTCTGCTCGAACCAGCCTGGCTCGCAGGCACCGGGTTGGCGCTGCTGGTTCTGCTGCTTGTCGTGCTGACCGGCCAGACGTCGGCCGCGCGGCAGCCAACTGCCCGTTCCCTTGCAAAAGGCGAGTGGGGACAACCGTGAGGAGGCGCGCATGACAGTGCCGGCCGCCGGCGGTATAGCCGAGCTGGGCGCGGAGGCGCGCCGAGCGCAGCAAACATACGGCGAGGGCGCGCTCGTGGTCTGCGACCGGGTGGTGCGCATCTATGCCGGCGCCGGCGTCGAGGTGCAGGCGCTGCAGGGCCTGGACCTGCTGATCGGCGAAGGCGAGCTTGTTGCCATGGTCGGCGCGTCGGGCAGCGGCAAGTCCACGCTCATGAACATCCTGGCCGGGCTGGACGCGCCCACGGCGGGCCAGGTCCGGGTCGCGGGGCACGACCTGGGCGCGATGTCGGCGAGGCAGCGGCTCGTCTACCGCCGCTATCAGGTCGGCTTCGTCTGGCAGCAGGCCTCGCGCAACCTGCTCCCCTACCTCACCGCAGCGCAGAACGTGACCCTGCCGATGTGGCAGGCGGGCCTGCGCAAGCGGCAGCGCGACAAGCGAACCGGCGAACTGCTCGAGCTGGTCGGCGTGGCGCACTGCGCCGGCCGTCCGCCGTCCCGCATGTCGGGCGGCGAGCAGCAGCGCGCCGCCATCGCTACGGCGCTCGCCAACCGGCCGCGGCTGCTGCTCGCCGACGAGCCGACCGGCGAACTGGACAGCCAGACGGCCCGCGAGGTGTTCGGGGCGCTGCGGACTGCCAACTCCGAGCTCGGCGTCACCGTGCTCGTGGTCACTCATGACCCGGCGGTATCGGCCCAGGTACGGCGCACGGTCGCGATCAGGGACGGGCGCACGAGCACCGAGACGCTGCACCACGACGCCGCCGACGAGGAAGGCAACACCGTCCGGCACGCGGTCGAGTACGCGGTGCTTGACCGCGCGGGCCGGGTCCAGCTGCCGCGCGAGATGCTGGACGAGCACGCGATGCGCGACCGGGTCCGGATCGAGTCTGCGGCCGACCACATCGGCGTCTGGGCCGACCGGAGCGACGCGGACGGCCCGGCGGAACCCTAGCGACGGCCGCCCACCGCTCCCGGCGAAAGCGTGCGCCCGCCCGTGGAGTCCCGGCGGCGCTGCCGCTCCCGGCGACAGCCTGCGCCCGCCGGCGGAGTCCCAGCGGTGCCCGGCCACGTCTCCTGGCGTCCGCCGAACCCGACGAAGCGGAAGTAACAGGGTAATTCAGGCACTGGCGGCGCCGAAGTTGATCTTCGTCGCAGCATGGGTGTGCGTTTAGTGGTGTCACAACGCCAGTAAACGCACACCCATAAACCGGACCATGAACGTTAAGCGCGCTATGCCAGGTTTGTCCTTGCCCGCCACCGCCTCCAGGCGGGCGGATGTTACCGTCGGCGGGTGTCTGGCTCTGATCCGCGAGCGCAGTCCGTCCAGCCCGCGCCGCGCACCGGCTTCCCGCTCGGCGCGTCAGTGACCATAGCCGCACTCGAAGGCGACATGCA
>JASHTT010000477.1 GCA_030040415.1 Streptosporangiaceae bacterium
CCACGTGCCGACGCGCCTCCTGGCTACGTCACGCTCGGGCCAGGCTCGGCCATGCTGGTGGTCCGCGAGGTCTACAGCGACTGGTCGGCCGAGCAGCGCGGAACGCTGCGCATCCACCGCACAGACAAGATGGGAACGTCACCGGTCCCGCCTGATGAGGCAGTTCTGGCCAAGCGCTACGGGGTGGCCGGCAAGATCCTGCTATCCCGGCTGCGCACGTTCCTCGCCTTCCCGCAGTGGTTCTACCTGAACGAGCCGGTCAACACGATGACGCCGCCGCGGCGCACGCCCGGCGGCCTGGCCACGCAGTTTTCCTCGGCGGGCCACTTCGACCTGGCCGCCGGCCAGGCGATGATCGTGACCGTGCCGGACGTCGGCAAGGGCGTGGCGCCCTACCAGGGCATCCAGCTCGGCAGCATGTGGTACATCTCGCTGGACTACGTCAACCATCAGACCAGCCTCACTGCGGATCAGGCGCACGCCGACCCGGACGGGATGCTGCGGTTCGTGCTCAGCGACGCCGACCCCGGCGTGCTGAACTGGCTCGAGCTGACCGGGCGGCAGCGCGGCTACGTGCAGATCCGCTGGCAACGGCTGAGCCGGGACCTCGGCCCGGCGGACGGGCCGCGGGTCGAGGTGGTGCCGCTGCACAGCCTGCCCGACATGCTGCCCTACTACGAGCAGAGCCGCCGTGCGCCAGCCGAGCACAGGGCGCGGATCGCGGCGCGCCAGGCGGCCGTCGCCGACAGGATGCTGGGCTGATGGGCGGCTACCTGCAGGACAAGGTGCTCGTCGTGGTCGGCGTCGGGCCTGACCTCGGCCGGCAGATCGCGCTGCGCGGGGCCGGCGCCGGAGCCGACGTGGTGCTCGCCGCGCGGACCGCGTCCAGGCTGGAAGAGGTCGCAAAGGAGATAGCCGACCTCGGCCGTCGCGCGCTCGTCGTGCCAACGGACATGACCGTCGAGGCCGAAGCTGAGCATCTGGCGCACGCCGCCGAGGCGGAGTTCGGCAGGGTCGACGCGCTGGTGCACAACGCGCTCGCGATGCCGCCCATCAGGGACCTGGGCAAGGTCGACCTGGCCGCGTTGCAGGCCGGGTTCGACCAGAACGTGGTCTCGGCATTGCGGCTGACCAGGTTGTTCGTTCCGGCGCTGCAGGCCAGCTCGGGTGCCGTCGTGATGGTTAACTCCATGGTGGTCAGGTTCAGCCAGCGGGGCATGGGCCCGTACAAGATGGCCAAGGCGGCGCTGCTGGCGATGGCGCAGAGCCTCGCGACGGAGCTCGGGCCGCAGGGCATCAGGGTCAACTCGGTCGCGCCCGGCCATATCTGGGGCGAGTCGCTGCGGTGGTACTTCGGCTACCTCGGCAACAAGCGCGGCGTCGCCGTCGAGGACATTTACGCCGAGACCGCGAAGGCCACCGACCTCGGCAGGCTGCCCGAGCCTGACGAGATCGCCGATGCTGTGCTGTTCCTCGCCTCGCCGCTGGCTCGCGCGATCACCGGCCAGTGCCTGGATGTCAACTGCGGCGAGTATCACCACTAGGCGTAAGTGGGGCGCGGCATGGCTGGCAGCCGGGAACGGGACGACGTCGGCACCGTCGACGACCTGCACGAGTCGGCGACCCGGATCACCGGGCTGTCCGATTTCGGCGCCGACGAGTACCTTGACGGCCTGGCCGTGCTGCTGGAGTCATACCACCGCGAAGCCAACCTGACTGCACTTGGCAGGAGGGTCGCCCGCGCCTCGATCCGCGGGGCGCTGGTGGCCAGGCTGCTGAGCGAGGCCGGCTGGGTGGCCCACCCGCAGCACACGGCCGTCGAGATCCGCCAGCCTGTCTTCGTAACCGGCCTGCCGAGGAGCGGCACTACCGCGCTGCACAGGCTGCTGGTGGCCGATCCGGATCATCAGGGGCTTGAGCTGTGGCTCGCCGAGGTGCCGCAGCCGCGCCCGCCCAGGGACAGCTGGGCGGCCGATCCGGTGTTCCAGCGCATCCAGGCCGGCTATGAACAGCATCACGTCGAGCACCCGGAGTTCATGGGCGTGCACTACATGGCGGCCGACCAGGTTGAGGAGTGCTGGCAACTGCTGCGCCAGTCCATGCGCTCTGTCTCGTTCGAGTGCCTGGCGCACCTGCCGACGTACTCGGCCTGGCTGGCCGGCCAGGACTGGACCGCCGCCTACCGGCGGCACCGTCGTAACCTGCAGCTCATCGGCATGCCAGACGCCGGGCGGCGGTGGGTGCTGAAGAACCCCAGTCACCTGTTCGCGCTCGACGCGCTGCTCGCCGCCTACCCCGACGCGCTAGTGGTGCAGACGCACCGGCCGCCGTCGGCCGTGATCGGGTCCATGTGCAGCCTCGCGGCGCAGGCGGCAGATGGCTGGTCGGACTCGTTCCGTGCCAAAGTGATTGGTGACGACCAGCTCGAGCTTTGGGCGCGCGGGCTCGAGATGTTCGCGGCAGCGCGGGCGCGGCACGACCAAGCGCGGTTTTACGATGTCGACTACGGTGCGTTCACCGCCGATCCCGTCGGCACCGTCGAGGGCGTGTACGCGCACTTCGGCCTGCCCTACAGCGGCGCTGCCGCGCGCGCGGTGCGCGACCTCTGCGCCAAGTCGGGCCGGCGAGACGCGGCGCCCGCGCACCGGTACGCGCTGGCGGACTTCGGGCTCACGCCCGGCCAGGTCGACGAGCGGTTCGGCGGGATCGTCGGCTAGACCGCCGGCGCCTGGGTCGGCGGCCAGGACCTGTGCTCGTCGTCCACCGGGCTCATCAGGCCTACACCGTTGCCGTCCGGGTCGTCGACAATCGCGTATCTCGCGCCCCAGAACGCGTCGTAGGGTCGCTGGCGGCCGTGATAGCCGCTCGCGGTCAGCTCGGCGTAGAGGTCATCGACAGCCTGGCGGCTCGCGACGTTGAAGCCGAGAACGACGCCGCCGGCCGGCCCGCGCGAGCCGGAGTCCCAGAGCGCCGCGAATTCGGGGCTGTCCCACTCCATCGTCAGCCCGCCGGGCAGGCTCGCGTCTGCGTGCACGCCGTCCGGCGTCGCCTTCGGGTCCAGGCCCAGGTGCCGGTAGAAGTCGAGCGAGGCGTCCATGCTCCGGACGACGATGTTGAACTGGCTGAACACCGGGTGCCTGCTGTCGTCGGTCACACACGACAGGTTAATCCGGCTCGATCGTCCCGGTTAGGGTTGTCGAAGGGGGATAGCCGCGGGCAGCAGGAGGCTGGATGAAAGCGGAGTCGGTGGCGATCACCGGCGGCCGGGTGGTACCGATCACCGGCGAGCCGATCGACGGCGGGACTGTCCTGGTCCGGGACGGCAAGATCGTGGCAGTCGGGGGAGCGGAGGTTGCAGTTCCCGACGGAGTGCGGGTCGTCGACGCCGCAGGCTCGTGGGTACTGCCAGGATTCATCGAGGCGCACGGGCACGTGGGTGTGCATGAGGAGGCCGAGGGCTGGGCCGGCAGCGACACGAACGAGATGACCGACCCGGTCACCGCGAACGTGCGGGCCATTGACGCGATCAACCCGGCCGACCTCGGCTTCCGCGACGCCATCGGCGGCGGCGTGCTCGCGGTGAACGTCAACCCGGGCTCGGGGAACCCGATCGGCGGCCAGACGGTGGCGATCAAGTGCTGGGGCCGGACCGTCGACGAGATGGTGCTGCGCCAGCCTTCGGGGCTGAAGTCGGCGCTCGGCGAGAACCCGAAGCGCGTTTACGGCGAGCAGAAGAAGACGCCGAGCACCAGGCTCGGCGTCGCCGCGGTGATCCGCGGCGCCTTCGTCGACGCTGCGAACTACCTGGCCAGGATCGAGGCCGAGAGCCGCAGGCCAGAGGCCGAGCGCAAGCCTGTCGACAGGGACCTCAAGCTCGAGGCGCTCGGCATGGTGCTCCGGCGCGAGATCCCCTGGCGTCAGCACTGCCACCGGGCCGACGACATAGCCACCGCGCTGCGGATCTCCGCGGAGTTCGGCTACGACCTGGTCATCGACCACGGCACCGAGGCACATCTGCTGGCCGACCTCCTCGCCGCGCGGGACATCCCGGTCGTCATCGGCCCGCTGTTCACCAGCAGGTCCAAGGTCGAACTGCGGAACCGGTCGCTGGCCAACCCTGGCAAGCTCGCCGCGGCCGGGATCACGATCGCCATCACCACCGACCACCCGGTGGTGCCGATCAACTTCCTGATCCACCAGGCGTCGCTCGCGGTCAAGTACGGCCTTGACCGGGACACTGCGCTGCGCGCCCTGACGATCAACCCGGCCCGCATCGCCGGTGTGGCCGACCGGCTCGGGTCGCTGGAGCCGGGCAAGGACGCCGACCTGGTGATCTGGTCGGGTGACCCGCTCGACGTGCTCAGCCGCGTGCAACTCGCGCTGATCGACGGCAGCGAGGTGTATAGCTACGCCGATGGCGAGGCCCGGTTCGCCGGTGACTAACCTCCCGTCTGCACGTAGGTGGGGTCGACGTAGACACCGCCGTTACTGACGGTGCTGTAGTCGTTGTTCTCGTCGAGCCCGGCCGCTGCGAGCTCGCCCCCGCCGGACGCCTGCATGAACGTCTGCAGGTCCGGGGGCGCGTCCGTGGCTACCGCCACGGTCAGCGTGATCTGGTCCTGCTGGCCAGCCGCGAGGGAGCTGCCCGTGGTGCAGGTCACGGTGGCGGGTGAGCACGTCCAGCCGCTGCCGGACATGGTCAGCGCCTGCACGCCGTCGGGCAGGTCAACGGCGAACGTCACGGTGCCTGTTGTCGCGGCGAAGCCGTCGTTGGCCACGGTGATGTTATAGGTATCGGCCTGCCCGGCGCCGCCGGGCAGGAACGGCCCGTAGGGGACGCCGCCGCCGGAGTCGTAGCTGCTGACCGCTAGCTGCGGCAGTTGCCGGATGGACGTGGTGTCGGTACCGCTCGCGGATGCGGAACTGGACGCCGCGGTAGCGGAAACCTCATTTGTTACCGAAGCGGCTGTGTTGTCCGCGACCGCAACATCCAGCGTGATCGGCGGATACTCCTGCCCGGGAGCCAGGTTGCCGAACCGGAAACAGGTCGGCTCGGCCTCGTAGGTGTTGGGCACGCCGCCGCCCCGGTACGAGAACGAGGTCACGACGTAGACGGCTGGCGCCAGCGAGCAGCTCCAGCCTGGGCCGAACATCTCCACCGGCGTCAGCCCGGCGGGCAGTGTGTCGGACACGGTCACCATGCCCGCGGCGGGCCCGGCCGTCGCCGAGTCGGAAACCTGCAGCTGGTAGGAGTCGGACACATCGCCCTGGGTGAAGCTGCCCGAGTGGGTGCTGGTGACGGTCAGCGATGGCGGTGGCAGCGGGGGCAGTGGCGTGCCGGCCGGGCCCGTCTGGATGATCGTCGTGACATCGGTCCCGGTCTGCCCCCCTGCCGAGGTGGACGAGTCGGCGCCGGTGGTCATGCCGCCGCCGGCCACGGTCACCGAGTTGGTGACCGACGCCGGCTCGTTCCCGGCGATTCGCACCGCCAGCGTGATCGGCGGGTAGGACGAGCCCGCGGCCAGCGCGTCACTGCGGTAGCAGGTGGCAGCCCTGACGACGCACGTCCAGCCGGTTCCGGCCATGCTGGTGGGGGTCAGCCCTCCCGGCAGGTTGTCCGCGACCGTGACCAGGCCGTAGGACGGGCCGCCGGTCGTCGGGGCGTTCGGGCCGTCCACGTTGGATACGGTCAGCGTGTAGCTGCCGGTGCCGCCCTGCGTGAAGCTGCCGGAGTGCGTGCTGGCCGCGTTCAGGTCGGCCGCCTGCTCGATGTCGGTCGGCGCGTTCACCGTGGCCGGGCCACCCTGGCTGCCGCCACCGGACACCGTCACCGACTGGGTAACCGACGCCGTCGCGTTGGTGGCGACGCCGATGGTCGCGGTGATCGGCGGTTCCTCGGCGTTCTCGCCGGCCAGTACGTCGGTGCGGTAGCACGTGTCGGCAGGCTCGGCCTGCGGGGCGGAGATAGCGGCCAGGTTGCAGGTCCAGCCGCTGCCCTGCAGCGACTGGATCGTCTCCCCGGCGCCGGGGCTGACCGTAGCAGTGATCGGGTCTGCGGTGCTGCCGCTGGTGGCTGCACCGCCCTGGTTGATCACCGTGATCTCGTACCTGTCACCGCTATCGCCCTGGCGGAATGCGCCGTCGATGGCGTCGTCTGCGGTCAGCTCCGGCACGCCGACGATCGGGGTCGGGCTGGCCAGTGACACGGTCGGCGTGCCCTTGGCGCCGCCGCTCACGAAGGCCGCGTTGGTCACGTGCAAGCCGTTGTCGGAGTCCTGGTTGCCGTAGCCCGTGCCGAGCGGCACCTGCACGGTCAGCGTGATCGGAGGATAGGACTGGCCTGGCTGGAGCACCGCGGGCTTGCCGCCCGCTCCGCCGGTTTCGGTGCAGACCAGGGTCGGGTTGTTGGCGGAGTTGCAGGTCCAGCCGGTCCCTGCGATCGAGGTGAAGTTGATGTTCGGGTCGATGATGTCGGTGACCTTGACCGGCGTTGTGCCGTCGGTCGCAGCGGTACCGGAGTTGCGCACCGTCAGGGTGTAGGTGTCAGCGTTGTCGCCTTGGGTGAAGCTGGTCGGCGGTGTCGTGTCGGGCGAGTGCGCCAGCACGGTGATCGTCCAGGCCGGGCCGGAGCGTGGCCGCGGCGGGTTGGCCGGGAGGGTCCCGGGCGGGCTCCCGACGCCGGGAGTTGCGGTGCCCTTGACCAGCGGCGTGCCGTCCGCGTTGCCGAAGTGCTCGATGCCGGGCGCAGTCTCCGCTGCGCGCACAGCGGCCACCGAAGCCGCGTCCTGACCAGCGGCGAACACGCCCTGCGGCACGTTCCACCCATAGACGCTTACCACCGGGCTAGCGCCGCGCAAGCCGGCCGCGCTGTAGGTGGCGGTCAGCGTCTCCGACTGGCCGGGCCACAGCGTGATGTCGTTGTCGGTCCAGGTGATCGGCAGCACCTCGTTGTCGCCGGGCTGGGCCGTGCCGGCCGGGGTGCCCCGGCGCACGTCGGCGCGCAGGAAGAACGCCACGGCCTTGTTCGAGGCGGGGTTGGTGAGCACGACGTTGGTGGTCAGGTCCCCGCGCGCGCCGGGCGTCCGCACCGTGTCGGCGGTCACCTGGACGGACTCCGACGGCAGCTTCTGCAGCGCCGTCATGTCGGCGTACTGGCTGAGCGGGGCGCCGTTGTTGGCCTGCGGGTTCCCCTCGGTGGTGTCGTTCGGGTTGCCGGTGTCCCAGTCGATGACGTCCTGCTGGGTGGACAGCCAGTACACGTTCCGGTCGACCACCGTGCCGTGCTGGCGCAGGATCAGCTCGACGAAGTAGGTCGAGGCCGTCGTCGGCGGCTTGGTGACCGCCGGCACCTTCGGTGTCAGCACGCCGTTGCGCACCTGCTGCGGCGCGAGGGTGATCGGGCTGGTCGTGAGCTGGTTGTCCAGCACCGTGCCGCCGAGGCTGTACACGGTGGACTGCACGCTTAGCCCGGGCTGGCTGACGCCGGTCAGGTTGTCGATCGTGACCTTGCCAGTGTCGTAGGCGTACAGCACGTGCAGGTCCTCGTTGGCCTTCTTCGCGCCGAAGTAGGACCCGGCCTCGTCGTAGTCGTCGTTGTAAAGGTCCCACAGCAACGTCGGCCAGCCCTTGTTGAGCTGCCAGTAGTCGGTGCCGGTAGACGGCGTCACGTTGTTCCAGTGATCGATGTAGGCCTCGAACTGGGCCCGGGTGTCCTCGTAGTTCTGGACCTGCGCCTCCTCGACGTACTGCGCGAGGCTGTGCCACTGGCCGTACCGGTTCGCGATCGCGGTATCCAGGTTGTCCAGGGTGCCGAAGGCGTAACCCGAGTGCTGCCCGTCGGTGGACTCATAGTTGGTATGGAACTGGTGTGCGTCCGGGTCCTGCCACAGTTCCGCCTGCTCGGCAGGCGACATGAACCGTTCGATCGAGTCCATTGTCGGCACCGTGGCGCCCGCGCTCTGCTCGCTGTCGAAGCCCCAGGAGCCGCCGACGTTGGTCAGCGTGCTGTCCTCATCCAGCGCGTTGTTGCTGGAGTGCGTGGTGTCGTACCAGTAGCTCGGCGGCACCCAGTCGTAAGGCCCTTCCTTCTCGCCGGACGGGCCGTAGATCGCGCTCGGGTTGTACTCGGCCGATGAGATGATCGGGTCCTGGAAACCGGACTGGCTGAACCCAGCCTCGCTGACGACTTCCTGCTCGGCGATCGGGTTGTTGTCACTCCAGCTGAAGTCCAGCACGCTCGGGTGGTCGCGCAACTGCTGGCCTATGGTGAGCGCGGACTCGTACATCACGTGGTAGTCCTGCGCCGTCACGCTCCGGCCGCTGTACGGCGGTGCCCACTTGTCGCAGCACTGGAATCCGGCGTCGATGAGGATCCCGGCCCGGTCCATCTGGTCGTAGAAGTTCTGCGGCATCTGCTTGCCCTCGGTGCGGATGCCGTTAATGCCCAGGCTCTTCATCAGCGTGATCTGGTTGGCGAGGTCGGA
>JASHTT010000478.1 GCA_030040415.1 Streptosporangiaceae bacterium
GCAAAGGCGGTCATCTCGTCGACCAGCCGCTGCGCGCCACCCAGACAGCGGGCGGCCACCATCATCCGCTCGAACCTGAACCACTCGTAGGCGAACCGCATGCCGTCGCCCTCGGCGCCGACGAGGTGGCTGGCCGGCACCCGGACGTCGTCGAACGCCACAATCGGATGGTGATGGCTGATCGTGTGCGAGTACGCCGGGGTGCGGACGACGGTGACGCCGGGGCTCGGCAGGTCGACGAGGAACATGGCGTGCTCCCCATCGGCCAGCTTGGCCTGGAAGAACGCGTAGTCGGCGGTGTTGTACGAAGTGACGTGCCACTTTTCGCCGTTGAGTACGTACTCATCGCCGTCACGCCGCGCGGTCGCGACGATGGCGTCCACGTCGGAGCCGGCTCCTTCCTCGGTGATGGCGTAGCACTCCTCGCGCTCGCCGCGCACGGTAGGCAGCACGAACTTCTCTAGCTGGTAGGGCGTTGCGACGCTCGGCAGCCACGACGGGGGGGTGGCAGCGACCCAGGCGAGCGCGTTCGTGACCCGGCCGACTTGCTCTTGAACGAGCACCTGCTGCAGCGTGCTGTAGCCCGTGCCGCCAAGCTCGACCGGCATGTTGGTGGCGTAGAGGCCGAGCTCCATGGCCCGTGCCTTGTGCCCGGCCACAACGTCCTTGGGCAGGTCGCCGCCGTTCAGTTCGGCCTCGACCTCCAGCGGGATCAGCTCGTCGGCGAATGCGATAGCGCGGTCGCGAATCTCTAGATCTCGTTCCGACAAGCCGTACATCGGGCCGCCCTTTCCCGTATGCTGTAGACCTAGCTGTTGACTGAACATTCAGTCTAAGGCACGATGAGGCAGTGGGGCAGCGCTTGCGGCACAGGGGGCGAGCATGAGCGACGCGGCGGATGCTGTCGTCGTCGGCGGCGGGACCGTTGGTGGCTGGTGCGCGTACTTCCTCCGGCGCAGCGGCCTGGACCGCGTCGTCGTGCTGGAACGGCGGACTCTCGGCCAGGGCGCGAGCAGCCGTGCGGCAGGCATCGTGCGCACCCAGGGCGGCACCCCGTGGGCAGTGCGCCTCGGTGAGTGGTCGCGCAGGTTCTACCTCAGCCAGCACGACGAGATCGGCATCGACTCCGGCTTCACCGAGCAGGGCTACCTGCTTCCGTGTTTCACCCAGGCGGACGTGCTGGCGGCGCACGAGCGGATGGCTATGCAGAACGCGCTCGGCCTGGACGTTCGCTGGCTCGAACCCGGTCAGGTCGACGCGCTGAACCCCACGCTCGCCCCCGGCCTCACGCTGGGCGGCACGTACTGCGCGCTAGACGGCTACCTCACGCCGCCGCGTAATGTGACCGCCTACGCGGTCGCGCTCGCCACCAGCGGGGTGCAGGTACGAGAGCGGGTGGCATTCACCGGGCTGGTCACCGATGACGGCGTGGCGACCGGCGTGCAGACCTCCGCTGGCCCGATCAGCACGCCGCTGGTCGTGCTCACCGGCGGACCGGAACTTGCGGCCGTCGCGGGCCTGGCCGGTATCCGCGTTCCTGCGGGCGGCGTTCGCCACCAGGTCGCCGTGACCGAACCGCACGCCGACCTCGCTAGCGAGCGCGTGCCGATGGTGTTCGACCTCACGGCGGGACTGTACTGGCGGCCCGAGGAGGGCGGCCTGTTGTTCGGCATGAGCAACCCGGACGAGCCGCCTGGCGAGGCAGCCTGCGTCGACGAGCCGTACCTCGCGCGGATGCGGCAGCGGCTGGCGGAGCTCGTGCCGGTTACCGCCGGACTCGGCCTGCGCAGGACCTGGGCTGCCACGATCGACTACACCCCCGACCACCTGCCGATCATCGGGCCGGCCACCGGCGGCAGGCAGACACTGACGGGCGTCACGGTGGCAAGCGCCGGAGGCGCGGGCATGATGTGGGGTCCGGCCGTCGCAAAGGCCGCCGCCGATGTCGCGCTCACCGGTGACACTGACGTGGTCGACGTGGCCGACCTCGGGCTGGATAGGTTCGATGAGGACGGGAATAGCAAGCTGGCGACAGATCCGATCGCTCTGCCGTTCCCCCAACACGCGCCGCAGGCGCCCGGCAAGCTCACCATTCCCTAGCCGTCGCGATCCATGAAAGGAACAGCTGCATCATGACGACAGACCTGACCCCGTACCTGGCCTCGGCGGCCACGGCCGAGCTGGAGGAGTGGGGCCCGCTGGAGGAGGCGACCGGCGAGCGGATGGAGACCTCCGGGCTGACCCTCTGGCACGACGGTGACCAGGAGGTCGGCGTCTGGCAGTGCACAGCCGGGCCGTCCTACTGGAAGCTCGAGACCAACGAGTTCGTGCACATCGTGGCCGGCAGCATGACGGTGACGCCGGACGGCGGCGAGGCGCAAAAGATCGGGCCAGGCGACGTGGCGGTCTTTCCGCGCGGCTGGGCGGGGACCTGGCAGATCCACGAGACCATCCGCAAGGTCTACGTCATCTTCTGACCCGCGCGAGCGGCCGCCGTCCAGCATCGTCCGGCGGCCGCTTCGAACGTGGCCTGGCCTCAGCGGGTCAGGCTGGCGCTGATGCCACTGACGACCTGGCCGGCGGTGACCGTGATGACCGTTGCGCTGCCTCGTGAGCTGGCGTCATGCCACCACTGGTCTTTGTACCCGACGGCACCGCAGCCTGCCGAGAACTCCACCCGGTATCGGCCGGGCAGCAAGCCGATCAGTTCGTAGCCGCCCCGGCCGCTGCTGACCGCGACGATCGGGTAGGAGCCGGCGCTGGTCAGGTAAGCGGTGACGCAGGCGCCGCTGACCGCGGCGCCGGAAGGCCCGCTCACCGATCCGGTGATGACACCGTCGGCTGGCAGGGCGGCGTCGATGTCAGTCGTGGTCTGGCCGACCCTGACGGTGATCGTGGCAGCGGTTGCCTGCGACGGCTGGTCCTTGTACCACTGCGGTGCCAGGTTCGGCGGGCCGTAGCCGCAGTCAGGATCACCGAAGTAGACCTTGTAGGTCCCCGGACCGAGACCGGTGGCCTTGTAGGAGCCGCCGACGGCGGAGAGGGCCTGGCCGGAGATGGCCCCGGTGCCGGTGGAATCAGCGCTAGCGCTGGTCACCTCGGCGCACTCGTCGGCCACCGGGACGGCCGGGTTGCCGGCCGTCGTGATGAGCCCGGACACCGATCCGCCCGGCCGGAGGGTCATCGGCTCGGGCCCCACGGTGACACCTCCTGCCACCACATTGAAGTGCTTCGTGGCCGGCACCAGGTTGAGCCCTGCCTCGCAACCGGAGAAGTTCGCATAGCTGAGCGCGGGGTCATTTGCCTGCCACGGGTTCGCCGTCACCGTGTAGCCGCCGGTGCTCAAGCTTGAGAACTGATACGTCCCGTCCTTCGTCGTTGAGGCGTACGTGTACAGGTTGTTGGCCTGGTTGTAAGCCAGCACGCAGACGCCGCCGAGCGGCTTGCCGGAGCCGCCGACGACACGCCCGGCGATCGTGCCGCCGATAACAAGCCTGGTGTCGATGCCTGTCACGTGGACTCCGCTCCGCACCGTCACCGGCAAAGCCCGCGTCTCCGTAGCCGCGTCGCGATACCACTGGCTGGCGTAGCGGTAGTCACCCTGGCATGGCCAGAACAAGACGCGGTAGCTGCCCGCAGCGAGCCCGGTGATCTGATACCCGCCGCGCGAGTTCGTGGCGAATAGATCCGACAATTCAGTGAGCACGACAGCCTGCGCCCTGACCTGGGTGCTCAGCGCCTCGACGCAGACTCCGCCAAGCGGCGCGCCGGACTCGCCGGTCACGACGCCGCTGATCGTGCCGCCAGGGCGCAGCACTGCGTTGACGCCAGTCGTCTGGCCGGCTGGTACCGAAACCAGATCGCCGGCCGTATAGCTCGCAGCGCCGTCGTACCACTGATCGCCGTAGCGCCCGCCCAAGCCGCAACCGAAGTCGACGAGATACTGACCGGCTTCCAGCCCGGTGATGTGGAAGTGGCCGCGGTAGCTGTTCACTGATGCGCCGTAGCCGAACAACAGCGGCTGGGCGTCCGCGGTGATACAGATGCCAGACAGCGGATGGCCGCTGCTATCCGTGACAGTCCCCACGATCTCGCCGCCCACCTGCATCGTGGCATTGATCACGCGCGCGCCGCCCTTGGCGAGCACGATGGGGGTGGCCAGGCTTGGATCGTCGCGGTCGTCGTAGTACCACGGTGCGTAGTTGCCCTTGTTGCCGCAGCCATTAG
>JASHTT010000479.1 GCA_030040415.1 Streptosporangiaceae bacterium
CGCCTTCGCCAGCCGTCGCGGTTGGCTGGCTGATGACCCGGGGACCGGGCTCGGCACACCGAAGGTCCGCAGGAAGCTACCCCAGGTGCTGGCGCCGGAACAGATGAGGTCGCTGCTTGACGGGCCCGTCCCGATACGCGGGGCGCCGGACATGCCGGACAAGCATGCCCGGGAGGCTGCCGCGATGGAACTCCGGGATACAGCGATCATGGAACTGCTGTACGCCGCAGGTATCAGGGTCAGCGAGCTGGCGGGCCTCGACCTAGGTGATCTTGACGAGGAACGACGCACCGTGCGGGTGCTCGGCAAGCGCAGCAAGGAACGAGTGGTGCCGGTCGGCCTGCCGGCCGTCCGCGCTGTCCGGAACTGGCTGAAAGCTGGCCGGCCGGTCCTGGCCGGCCCTGGGGCCGGGAGCGCGACGTTCGTGGGCGCAAAGGGCGGCAGGATCGACCCGCGCGCCGTTCGCAGGGTCGTGCATGCCAGGATCGCGGCCGCTGGGGCCGTTCCCGACATGGGCCCGCACGGCCTGCGGCACACCGCGGCGACGCACCTGCTGGAAGGCGGTGCCGACCTGCGCAGCGTGCAGGAGATTCTCGGACATTCCTCGCTGGCCACTACGCAGATCTATACCCATGTCAGCATCGAGCGACTGATGTCGGTCTATCGTCAGGCACATCCTCGGGCGTGACCCGACCGCCGCGGCCGGGCGTTGCGCCAGGCGGCCCTGCGGCAGCTCACGGCCGGGCTGGGCGGCAGGCATGTAGACTTTCTGCACGGCCCGTCACGGACAGCCTGAATGCAGGCGGTCCTGGCGGCCGAATTCGCGCGTCCGCACGCTGCGCGGCATGCCCTGACAGCTAACCGCGCGGTACGCCTTCCACCGGTCCGCGGGAGAAATCTCGCGGCGGAGGACGTACGGACGCCAGGACCTCGGAACCGGAAAGGCGTGCCTGCCGTCGCGGCGGGGCGCCCTGGACAGGAAGGGGACACCGGCATGGCACCGGTCGTCACCATGCGTCAGCTGCTCGAGAGCGGCGTTCACTTCGGTCACCAGACCAGGCGCTGGAACCCGAAGATGAAGCGGTTCATCTTCACCGAACGCAACGGCATCTACATCATCGATCTTCAGCAGTCGCTCGATTACATCGACAAGGCCTACGACTTCATCAGGGAAACCGTTGCGCACGGCGGCTCCGTGCTCTACGTGGGCACGAAGAAGCAGGCCCAGGAGGCCATCGCCGAGCAGGCACGCCGAGTCGGCATGCCGTTTGTCAACCAGCGCTGGCTGGGCGGGATGCTGACCAACTTCGGCACCGTTTACAAGCGGCTGCAGCGGCTCAAGGAGCTGGAGGAGATCGACTTCGACGACGTGGCCGGCTCCAACATGACCAAGAAGGAGCTGCTGCACCTGCGCCGGGAGAAGGACAAGCTCGAACGCTCCCTGGGCGGCATCAGGGACATGTCCAGGGTGCCGAGCGCGCTGTGGGTGGTGGACACCAAGAAGGAGCACATCGCGGTCAGCGAGGCGAGGAAGCTGGGCATCCCGGTGATCGCGATCCTGGACACCAACTGCGATCCAGACGAGGTGCAGTACCCGATCCCGGGTAACGACGACGCGATCCGCAGCGTGGCCCTGCTGACCAGGGTGGTGGCCGACGCCGTCGCCGACGGCCTGATCGCCAGGGCAGGGGCGGCGACAACGGACGAGAAGCCGCCGGCCGACGCCACGGGCGGGGAGCTCGGCGCCGCCGAGCCGCTCGCCGAGTGGGAGCGCGAGCTGCTCGAAGGCAAGGCCGATGGCGCGCCTGACGATGGCGCTGCCGAAGTGAACGAGGGCGGGTCGGAAGGCGCTCGCGAGGACGAGGGTACGGCCGCTGAGCTGCGCGAGGCGCGGGCCGAAGGCAACGCGATCCTGACCGACGCGAGTGTCGTCGAGGACGAGTCGGGACAGCAGACCGCCTGACCACGCACCGGTACCGACACAACGAAAGATGGGGACATGGCGAACTACACCGCCGCGGACGTGAAGAAGCTACGCGAGCTGACCGGTGCGGGCATGATGGACTGCAAGAACGCGCTGGTCGACTGCGATGGTGACTTCGACGCTGCGGTCGAGGCGCTGCGCATCAAGGGCGCGAAGGACGTCACCAAGCGCGCGGGCCGCACGGCGGCTAACGGGCTGGTGACCGCCCAGCTGGACGGCTCGACCGCGGGCGTGCTGCTCGAGCTGAACTGCGAGACCGACTTCGTCGCAAAGACGGACCTGTTCCAGCAAGTGGCGGGTGACATCGCGGCTGCGGCCCTGGCCGCCCGCGCGGAGGACAGGCTGGCCGTGCTCGGCCTCGAGGTGAAGTCGGGGCAGACCGCTCAGGCGCTGATCGAGGAGGCCGGGGCGGCGCTCAAGGAGAAGCTCGAACTCGGCAGGTACGCCCGGCTGGACGGCGGGTACGTGACCAGTTACCTGCACAGGTCAGCGCCGGGCTTGCCGCCGACGCTCGGCGTGCTCGTCCAGCTTGACGAGGCAGGGGCGGCGATGGGCCTGGACGTCGCGCACCAGATTGCGGCGATGCGCCCGCAGTATGTAACCCGTGACCAGGTGCCCGACGAGCTGATCGCCAGCGAGCGGCGCATCGCCGAGCAGGTCACCAGGGAAGAGGGCAAGCCGGAGCAGGCCATCGGGAAGATCGTGGACGGCCGGGTGAACGCGTTCCTCAAGGACATCGTGCTGGTCGAGCAGGCGTCCGTGCGTGAGGAGAACAAGAAGAAGACGGTCGGGCAGCTGCTCAAGGAGCACGGAGCGACCGTCCAGGCGTTCGCCCGCATCCAGGTCGGACAGGCAGGCTGACGCTGACCGAGGGCAGAACCGCAGTGGCGAAGACCGGGCCGGGTGCCGGGTCTTCGCCGGGCGTCGCGGCGGACGGCGGCAGGTTCAGCTGGCGGCGGGTAGTCCTCAAGCTGTCCGGTGAGGCGTTCGCCGGAGACGAGCCGCTCGGGATAGCCCCGGACGTGGTCATCCATCTTGCGAAGGAGATCACGGCGGCCGCCCGCGACGGCTTCCAGATAGCGGTCGTCGTCGGTGGCGGCAACATGTTCCGTGGTGCTGCCTTGTCGGAGCGCGGCATCGACAGGGCCCGCGCCGACTACATGGGCATGCTCGGCACGGTGATCAACTGCCTGGCGCTGCAGGACGTGCTCGAGAAGCTCGGCATGGAAACCCGAGTGCAGACGGCCATCACGATGGGCCAGGTCGCCGAGCCCTATATCCCGAGGCGGGCGATCCGGCACCTGGAAAAGGGCCGGATCGTGATCTTCGGCGCCGGGCTGGGTGCCCCGTTCTTCTCGACCGACACTTGCGCCGCGCAGCGCGCGCTGGAGATCGGCGCCGAGGCTGTGCTCAAAGGCACGCAGGTCGACGGCGTCTATGACGACGACCCGCGGCGCAACGCGGCGGCGGTCCGATTCCGCGACCTGGACTACACCGAGTTGCTGCACCGCGAGCTACGCGTCATGGACGCGACGGCCGTTAGTTTGTGCATGGACAACGACCTGCCGATCGTGGTGTTCGATCTCATGGGGGAAGGGAACGTGGTGCGTGCCGTGCGCGGTGAGCGAATCGGGACTCTTGTCAGCCGGTCTGCGCGCTGAAGCGCATTATGGGACGTACCGGGTCGGCGCGGCCGGACGCGGCCGCGCCAGGAGATGCTGGGAGCCGCTGTGATTGACGAGAGCCTTCTCGAGGCCGAGGAGAAGATGGAAAAGGCCGTGGCGGTTGCCAAAGAGGATCTCGGCAGCATCCGCACCGGGCGAGTCACGCCCTCCATGTTCAGCAAGATCACGGCCGAGTACTACGGCACGCCGACGCCGGTCAATCAGCTGGCGTCTTTCCACGTGCCCGAGGCGCGGATGGTGACAATCCAGCCCTACGACAAGGGCTCCCTTGGCGCTATCGAGAGGGCGATCAGGGACTCTGACCTCGGCGTCAACCCGTCGAACGACGGCTCGATCATCCGTGTCGTGTTCCCTGAGCTATCGGAGGAGCGCCGGAAGGAGTACATCAAGATCGCCCGGCACAAGGCCGAAGACAGCCGGGTCTCGATCCGCAACATCCGCCGCCACGCCAAGGACTCGATCGACAAGCTGGTCAAGAACGGCGAGGCGGGCGAAGACGACGGCAGGCGCGCCGAGCGCGAGCTGGAAGAACTGACCCACGTGTACGTCGGCCAGGTGGACGAGCTCCTGAAGCACAAAGAAGCCGAGCTCCTTGAGGTCTAGTTGCGGCTAGCAGACGATCGCGTGGCCCGGACGGGAGAGCGCAAGCCGATCAAGACCGGCCGCAACCTGCCAGCCGCCCTCGCGGTCAGCCTCGCTCTCGGCGGGCTCGTGCTGCTGACGCTGTTCACCGTCAAGGCGACGTTCCTGCTCTACATGGGCATCGTGGTCGGGCTAGCCATCTGGGAGCTGTCGCAGGCCTTCGGCTCGCGGGGTATCCGGGTGCCGTTTGTGCCAGTGGCCGCGGGTGGCGTAGCGATGGTCACGCTGGCCTACTGGACCGGGCCGAAGCCCGCCCTGGCCGCGGTGGCCCTGACCGTGATCGCCGTGCTGGCCTGGCGGCTGCCCGGCGGCGCCGATGGCTATGTCCGCGATGCCACGTCCGGCATCTTCGCGGTCGCTTACCTGCCCTTGTTCGCAGTCTTCGTCGCGCTGATGCTGGCCGAGCCGGACGGCTCGAGGCGGGTCCTGCTGTTCGTCATACTCGCGGTGTGCAGTGACACGCTCGGCTACCTGGCGGGCATCCTGGTCGGCAAGCACCCGATGGCGCCGGTGATCAGCCCCAACAAGACCTGGGAGGGGCTGACCGGCTCGGTGCTCGCGTGCCTGGCAGGGGGTGCCATCGGCATGCCCCTGCTACTGCACGGGCACGTCTGGCAGGGCCTGCTGCTCGGCGCGGCCGCCGTCGCCGCGGCGACGCTCGGTGACCTCGTCGAGTCGATGATGAAGCGGGACCTGAAGATCAAGGACATGGGCCGGCTGCTGCCCGGGCACGGCGGGATCCTCGACCGGATCGATTCGCTGCTCGTCATCGCGCCGGTGGTCTGGCTGCTGCTGTCGGTGTTCCTGCGCAACGGCCACGCGGCCTGAGGCTGAAGAGGACTAGCGGCTGTAGACCCAGCTCCGGCGCTGGGCGGCAAGCTGGGTGATCAGGCTGGCTGAGCCTCGCTCCCGCGCCAGCCTGCGCTCGCGCTCGTTGATCGGCACGAGCCACAGCCAGCGGACCGGCTCGTTGCTGCTGCGGAACCCGTCGAGCCGGGGTACCTCGGGCCCGGGCAGCCGGGAGGCGTCGTCAAGCAGCAAGACCGCGTCGTTGCCGCCGCCGAGAGGGAACGTGGCCTGCTCGTGGTACCAGGCAATGCTGTGGCCGGTACCGAGCCAGGTCACCTCGCGCCACGGCAGCTGACCAAGCCAGAGGAAGATGCGCGCGGCCTCGGCGCTCGGCATCGTCGTCGCGAGGGCCAGCTCGATCCG
>JASHTT010000480.1 GCA_030040415.1 Streptosporangiaceae bacterium
CAGTCCGCCCAGTTATGGAAGCTGCGCTCTGCGATCAGCAGCCAGTCCTGTCCCAGCCGCTTGTACAGCTTGCGGGCCAGGGACTGCTCCCCGGCGCCCTTCCGCCGTGACGCCGCCGATCGCGGCGTCGACCACCGCGTGGGAGGCGCACTGGCTGATCGTGACCACTCGCGCGGGAACGCCGGCCGGCCAGCGGCGCCGCGACCTCCTCGTAGTCGTCGTCGGCGAACAACGCCAGCGCGATCACCAAATACACCGTCACGAGCGGCGGCAGCTTCCCGTCCCGCCGCCGTGCCGGCTCTCAGTTCGAACACCTGGCAGCGATACGCCGACAAGATCAAAATAGCCTAAGTGGCATTGGGCCACGGTGAAGCTCGTTCCGACAGCCAAGGCACCTCCAGGGTCTGGCGGATCCATTCATCGGTCATATACGGAGTATCAGACGGAGTTGCGCTCCTTGTGCTAATTCCAGTCGCGCTGAGACTATGACGAGATAGAGTCGCCGGGGAGGGGCGATGAGAACAGCGCGTGGTCTTTTCTCTGTGGCCGTCTTGCTGGCAGTGCTTGGCGGGCCCGATTCCGCTCAGGCCGCGTTCATGGCCAATCTTCAGGCAACTAGCAACCTGGCCGCATCGGGCACGCGGGTCAGCCTCGTGGACGTCAGCATGGTCCCCGGCGACAAATACGCGTGGGCAGTGGGCGAGGTCGGTTTCATGGGACCGACACCACTCCTGACGTTTAACGGCCATAGCTGGACCACAGTGGCAGTAAAACTGCCCTCGGATACCGAGCTGACAGCGGCCTCTCCCACGACCAAGACCGCTGGCTGGGTCGTCGGTTATACGGGCCTGCCGGGCAGTACTGCGAAGCCGTTCCTCGCCTCGGTTGCCGGGACCAGCGTGCATCAAGTGGACCTGAAGTCCTACGGCGGCGGCATCATTTATAGCGTGGCCGAGCTGTCTGCAAAGGACGCCTGGGCCGTTGGTTATCTACAGTCCAAGTCGTCCCGGATCACGCCACTGGCGCTGAACTGGAACGGCACTTCCTGGCGGCAGGTCAAGGTCCTGTCCGAGCAGGCTGGACTCGTTCTGCAAACGGTCACCTCGGCCGCCCCGGCGGGCTGGTGGATGATCGGCTCCAGCCAGAACTCGAACAACTCGGAGGTCATGCGCTGGACCGGCAGTACCTGGGTTGCGTCGCTGACGACTAGTTCCGCGACGCTGACCGGGATTGCGGCGACCTCGAGCACCGATGCATGGCTTGTCGGCGACGGCAGTCCGGACGCCTACGCCGCACACTGGAACGGCACGAAATGGCAGACCGTCGCCACGCCGACGTCAGTATCAGAGCTGAATGCCGTGGCCATGTCGGGCAAGCGGGTTTGGCTTGCGGGTGACGCCATGGTGAGCGGCTCGCCCGACCGGCTGATACCCGTCATGCTCTACTCGACCGGCGGAGCGCCGGGGCGCCAGGCCGTTCCCGACCCCGGCGGGAGCACATCGTCCGAGAGCCAGTCCAGGTTCGAGGCTATCGCTGCCGCTTCGGCGGACTTCGTCATCGCCGTCGGGGACAACGGCAACGAATGCGAACTCGGCACGGGGTTCGCCGACGTCTACAACGGCAAGTCCTGGATTGCCGCGGCGCTTCCGCCAACCGACGACTCGACCGGCGCCAAGCCCACGTGCGGAGGCTAGAGCCAGAGCGCCCGGCGACTCGTCCGTACGGTCATCGACCGGTTACCTAGGAACAGGGGTGCGACATGCTACGACTAGCCGCGTCAGGCGTGGCCGTGCTCACAGCGACGCTGGCCATTACGGCTGCTGCTCCCGCCGCGACAGCCGTGTCTGGTGCCTCAGCGCAGACCGCTTCGCCAGATTACGTGCTGAGCGGGCTGTCCTGCACAAGCGCGACGAACTGCATGGCTGTCGGCACTAACGCGTCGGCGAACCACTCCAACGGCGCCGTGCTGGCGGAGACGTGGAATGGGACTAGCTGGAAGCCTGTCAATATGAAGGCGCCTCCTGGCGGCGTCGGCAGCGGTCTGAGCGGCGTGTCATGCGTATCGGCGAAGAGCTGCATCGCCGTGGGCTCGTATTTCTATTACCTGCCCGATGAGGACACCAGGACTATCGCCTTCAGCGAGACCTGGAACGGCTCGGCTTGGTCGATGACCAAAATGTCGCAGCCCACGGACAGTAACGCCGCGCCCGCGTCGGTTTCGTGTGTGTCAGTGCAGCAATGCGTTGGAGTCGGCGAACTGCTGCTGCCAGCAAAGCAGACCGCCTTCGCCGAGACGTGGAACGGCGCCACGTGGAAAATGACAAAGGTAGTCGAGCAGGCCCACAGCTATTCAAGTTTCAGCGGCGTGTCGTGTTCGGCCGCGACGAGCTGTATCGCGGTCGACCTCTACAACCCGGACGCGCTGGCCGAGTCGTGGGATGGCAAGACCTGGAAGATCCTCGAAGTTCCCGCCTCCGCAAGCAGCTACCCGTCACTGAGCGGCGTGTCCTGCCTCGCCGCAAACTACTGTCTGGCTACCGGCGGCCACCTGCCCAGTTCTACGAACCAGGACAAATCTGCCCTCGCGGTCTCATGGAATGGCAGGACATGGAGAGCGGCCACGCTTGCCTCTCCTGGCACGGGCTTCGCGAACCTCGAGGCGGTGTCGTGCAGCTCCGTCAAGGCCTGCCTGGCGGTCGGGGAGTACAACTACGGCGTCTACGTCGACAGCGGAAAGGCGTACGCCGCATCGTGGGACGGCACGAGCTGGAAGCTGATCAAGGTACCCACGCCGCCGGGAGGCGGTGGCAACGGCTCAGGCTCGGTGTTGCTGAACGTTGATTGCCTGACGGCGACGGACTGTGTTGCGCTCGGAGAGGCTGGTACAGCGGGCGTGCCAGGCCACGGTTTCTCGGCGCTCTGGAACGGACACGGCTGGCGATTCATCGCGATCGGCTAGCTCACACGTTCCTGGGTCAAGTGGATCTCCGAGTTTGAGACGGGCAAAACCACAGCAGAATTTGGTCTGGTCATGCGAGTACTGGAAGTGCTTGGGTTCGAGCTGGACCTCGATGTCGATTCAAGCTCTGCTTCGGAAATGACAACCTCAGCGGACTCGACAATTCCACCTCGCGACACTGCTCTGGACCTTGACGCACTACTTGAGGAACACCGCCGAGAATGACCGACCACCTGGCTGTGCTGCTCAATGACACAGCAATCGGGGCTCTTTCCCGTTCGCATGGAGTACGCCTCGGCTTTACCTACGATGCACGCTATCAAGCTCGCCGGGGGGTGACCCCCCTGTAGGTCTCGATGCCTGTTCAGATCCGATCGCATCCAAACGGAGTCATAACTCCTTGGCTATGGAATCTGCTGCCAGACAATGATGCCGTTCTCAATCGGTCGGCTCAACTATTCTTTGCTGCTAGCAGACGGTCAGGTGCGGCTAGCTCCTCTGCACGACGTGCTTCCGCCCTCCCCTATGGAACGCATGAGCGGAAACTTCGGTTCGCCATGAAGATCGGCGGAGACTACGACGTATTTCCAGTGCGAAACACCTGGGGTCTAGCAGCTGAAGGAGCTTAGAATCGACCGGCGACAGGCCTTGGGGCGAGTGCGGGAGCTGACCGAGGTTGTTGTTGACACATTCTCCGGGGCTGCCGCAGAACCCGCCGTTATTGACCTTCACAGTGACATGCCATCCCGCCTAGTCAAAATAATTCAAGACCGAGCCGTCCGCTGCGTTCGCGTGATCACCAGCGAGCCGGTGGCATTATGCAGTTCCGAATCCCGGCGTCAGCAAGTAGGTGACCATGCCCTGGAGCCTCTTGGGCCAAGGGCCCAAGGGTCGCTAAGGGCCGACCCGGCGCGATGGACTAGGCTCAATGACCAAGAAACGGACGGCCAATACCGGCGAGTAGCCGACGCGAATGGATGGGCGAGATGTCCTCAACCCAGGATCGGCCGACGTTCGACACCAGCGTGCCGCACATCGCCAG
>JASHTT010000481.1 GCA_030040415.1 Streptosporangiaceae bacterium
CACGCTTGCGCGCCACCGCCGGGGTCCGTCGAGTACAAGACCTGGCTCTGGCCGTCTTCCGCCAGGCAGAACGACGTCGACGGGCAGGTCAGCTCGAACATCTCGACGGGACTGGCGACGTCCTTCGATGTCCATGCAGACGGGCCGCCAGCCGGATTCTTGGACGTCAGCACGTCCCCTTTGTTGTCAGTGGCGACGCAGAACGAGGCCGTTGGGCAAGCCACCCCGGTGAGACCGTCGCCGGTGTTGGTGATGAAGTGCGTCCAGCTCGGCGACTTGGCCGCCGGATCGGTGGACACGATGAGGTGTCCCTGCACGCCGGCGGCAACGCACAGGTCGGCGCTAGCGCACGCTAGGTGGTAGTACCGGTCCCTGTCGACGGCCGTGGACCGCGTCCAGGCCGGACTCGCGCTCGCCGGATCGGTCGAGGTGTAGATACCATTGCCGGCCAGCCCGGCGCAGAACGTCGACGTCGGGCAGTCGACGGTGCCGATGCCCGCGCTATCGGGCATGACCCGCCATGAGGTTGAACCTGTCGGGTCTGTGGACGTCGCCAGGATGGCCGAGCCGTCGTCGGAGCCCGCAGCCACGCATAGGCCCGCGCTCGGACAGGACACGGAACTCAGGTCGAAGCTTGGGTTGGGTATGGTCGCCTGATCCACGTCTTGCGGAGCGCTCCAGGCCAGCGGCGGCGGACTCGCCGCCGCGGTCACCGCCGACGATGGTGCGGCCGCCAGCCCGATCGGCGCTGCCACGGCCGCGGCGGCCAGCGCCAGCCACAACCGCCGTCCTACACCGACCCGCCCGGCTCGTCCTGCCTGCGCACGCGACATGGCCGTTCCTCCGCTCCCGGCTAGTCCGCGCTCGTACGCGGGTCAGCTAGCCACTGGTTACTTGCTGATGGTGAGCTTGACCGCTGGTGAAGTGAATGGCTTGAAGGCGGTACTGCCGCCGTAGCTGGCGTGCAGCGGGTAGCTGTCGGCCTTGAGCTGGCGGCTGGTCAGCGCGCAGCTGGCAGTGGCGTGGTCGAGGGTCAGCGCGCAGATCGTCGTGGCGCGGCTGATGTTGAGCGGCTGGCTGGCGCTGGCGGCAAAGCGCAACAGCGGCCAGTCCTACGGCGATTGCCTTCGGTCTGCGACACTGGCGAGTCCGGCCAGTCCGCATCCACGCGCGCACCATGGCCTGCTCCCCGTTGTCGGCACCCGCACCGCGACAACGAGAAAGTTAACGGGAATGAATCGTTTTGGCCAGAGTCGGCCTTCCTGATGGGGAGTGTTCCCCATCAGGAATCTTTAGACGTCGTCGCGGGTCCCGCGGATACGACGGTCAAGTTCGAGCAGGAAGTCGGGGTCGTCGTCAGGTCCAAGAGGACGGCGTGCCACTAGGCCGGCCACCGCGCCACCCGGCTCCGCGTAGCCGGCGGCAGCCTGCGCGGCCGGGTGCCGTAGCAGCGCGTCGGCAGGACCGAGGCCATTCCCGTAGTACATGCTCGACCGGTGCCGGAGCGACGGTCGCCTCGGCCGCCCGACTATCAGCCATGCAGCGGCGCCGAAGACCCAGAATGCTGCAGCTACGAAGAGCCACGTGCCCTTGGACAGGACCGTGAACTCCGAGTCGGGCGTCATGGTGATGTCCAGCATGCACGGCAGCACAAAACCGACACTAAACAGGATGATCAGCGCACATGCTAGCCACATGGCAGGCAGCCTAGCCTGTTCCGGGCAGTGCTCGGTCACAAATGCAACATCTGTCACAGCCCGTGCCGTTGGGTCAGGCCGG
The DNA here is from genome assembly GCA_030040415.1 of Streptosporangiaceae bacterium. Classification (GTDB taxonomy): domain Bacteria; phylum Actinomycetota; class Actinomycetes; order Streptosporangiales; family Streptosporangiaceae; genus JAJYUU01. The sequence goes on from JASHTT010000481.1 coordinate 1,780, forward strand.
TCACGTTGTGTGACATCGCCTGACAGCGCGATGTGCCCGGGCATAGCCTGACCCAATCGGGCGGCGCGTCCAGGGCGGCCCGCGAGCTCTGAGGTGGGCAGGTCGGGTCATGTTGCGTCGCCTTCTGCCAGGCCGCGCCGGGTGGCTGGGTCGGCTCCGGCCTCGCGCGCGAGGGGCTCAGGCGACCGCCACCAAGGCACCCTCGGCCACGCCAGAGGACCCAGCCCTAACGAGGCGACCCGCCCCGCCGCGCGGTCGCCCCGGCAGTCACCGGCGGCCCGCGCGCGGTCGGCGGGGGACTTCTGGCGCTGCACCGGTCCCCGCTCCCGCACCTCCGGCTCCGGCTATCGGGGTCGCCGCGGTCAGGGTCGGACAGACCGACGAGCCGCTAACACGGTCTGGCCAGGCCCGGTCCGGCAGTGTCGGCGTCACGGGACGGCAGGCCGGCGGTGCCGACAGCGGTGCCGGCAGCGGAGCCGCTCGGGCAGCGATCAGGACCGCCGCCGCCGACCACGGCAAGGCCACGGGAGCAGCCGCGACGTACATGAGCAAGGCGGCAGTAGCCCAGGGCTCAGGCAAATCCGCGGGTGGGCGGGCAGATGCGCGAACCGTGACCACGACCAAACCGTGGTACGAAACCGCGACGGACGGACGCCTGGATCCGGCCCTGCGGTACTGCGGCAGCCTCGAGGCGGTACTGCACCGGGACTGGGCGCCCGGTGATCAGCTGACATCCGAGGTGGTGACGGCCATCCGGCGACTCGCCGAGCTGCCACAGCTGATCAAGGACAAACTGGCCGCCGGGCTGGATGCAATTTACGTGGGGGCAGGGGGCGTGCCCGATCTCGACGACATGGGCAGGCTCAAGGGCGTCCCGCTGCCGTCCGGGCACGCGACGTGGGACGCGTGCGCGGGAGCGTACGGGCACGGCAAGATCGTCATTGGCTCCCGCCCGTCACCCACTCCCGACGTCACGTGTCACGAGGTCGGCCATGCGCTGGATGACATCGACGGGCCCGACGGCGAGTGGCAGTCGGACTCTACGGAGTTCCGCGGCCTTTATGAACGGTGCGAGCCGCGGATGGCCGGCGCGTTCGCCGGGCACGCGGGCGAGGCCGGCCGGCGCGAGTTCTTCGCTGATGCCTTCGCGGCGATCGCGTCGGGACAGCGGCCAGCACTGCTCGACATGCTTGGCGGGGACACCAGGGCCGCCCTGGACGTGATGCTCTATTTCAACGTGCGGTATGGCATCTGATGGGGTTCAGCGACCGATGTTCGTGATCCGGCTAGCCAACGGCAACCTGCTAGTGCCCGAGTACGCCGTCAGCGAGGACGAGCGGCTGATGGGCGACGCTTACGTCGAGATCAGCGCCGACCACCCGGACTACCTGCGGTTGAGCGCGGCGGCGCTGACCCAGCAGGAGGATGAGGAGCGACGCAGGCGCTGGCAGGACGGCGACGAATCGCTGCGTCGCGAGTTCCTCGATTACCTAGCCCGGCACGGCGCCGATGGCGGCTGGCACGACGACGAGAACGCCTAACGCTGCCGCGTGCTCGGCGCACGGGCAGGCGATTGCCCGGAAGACTTAACAGTGGCTTGCGACGGCGGTACGTCTTCGCCTAGCGCAGCGCTTCAGGCGGAGTGATCCCCAGCCGCTGGCTGGCCGTCGAGAAGCTGGCGCACCTCGGCCTCCCTGAAGCGGCGGTGTCCTCCCGGAGTGCGGATGCTGCTAATTCGGCCGGAGGCAGCCCAGCGGGTCACTGTCTTCGGATCGACCCTGAACAATGCGGCCACTTCCCCCGGCGTGAGCAGTCGCTCACTGCTGCCGTCCATACCTGTGCCTCCACCCTCCACGATTCAAGGTCACAAGTGTGGCAGAAGTTCTAGGTTTATACCTTGATTTAGCCTGAAGACCGCTCAGCGCCTGTTGTCGGATTCCTTACCGTCGCCTGTCGCACCCGGCACCCGCGGCGGTCAGCGGCACGCGAACTGCACTAGGCTGTCAGTGCCATGCGTGCAATGTTGTCGTACTCGGTCTTGCGGATCGCGATCTTCTTCGCGGTCGTCTTGATCCTGGCGCTCGCCGGCGTGCACGGGTTCCTGCTGCTCCTTGTGGCCGCGGCGGTCAGCGCGCTGATCAGCCTGGTGGTCTTGTCCAAGCTCCGGAACAGGATGTCCACCTCGCTCACGAAGAGGCTGGGAAACTTCCGCGAACGCCTCGACGAGGGCACCAGGGCCGAGGACATCGACTGACCGACAGTCCTGAGAACGTGGCTGCCCACCCCAGCGTCGAGGCGCGCGTTACTCCAGGTCGAAGGCGAGCCGGAGCGCCACCGTAAGCGCGGCCTCCTGCGCTGGCAAGAGGTAGCCGATCTGACGGCCTAGTGTGTCGGCCGGAACCGTAACGATGTTGTCGCAGCTGATGACGCTCGCGCGACTCAGCCCGTTCGCTCGTCCAACCGGGACTTCAGTCGAAAGTCCGCGCACGGTCGTTGTGATGGGCGCCAGCGTGACCCTGGCCATGTGCGGCCGCACCAGCTCGCGGGTGAGGAGCACAACCGGTCTCGTCTTGTCGAGTTCGGCGAGGTGAATCGGCCGCATCACGCAACGTCCGGTGGAAAGCGCGCAGCGTAATTGGCTAGGTCGTCCATATCAGTGTCGGCACCGGCCTCGGAAAGGATCGCGGCGTCCCTGGCTGCGATCTCCCAGCGGATCTCCCGCGCCAGGGCCCGCTCTATCACCGAAGCGCGGCTGCTGGCCCGGCCTTCGGCTACCAGCTGGTCGAGGAACTCGACCATGTCATCCGGCAGCCGCACCGCAATCTGAGTCGTCACGCTTCGAGAATACCAAGCCAAATCCCAGCTTGGGAGCTATGACGGGATGCAATTGGGATGCGCAGCGGGATGCACCGGCGGGCCAGCGCACCACCAGGGCTAGCCCAAATGCCGCCGGCCGGCCCCGCACGCGGGCCAACGACAGGCCCTGATGGTTGCGCCGGACCCTGGGGAAATCTTTTCCGCTCCGCATGCCCCGTGCCAATGGACCTAGGTGCACTCTTAGCGGGCAGTTGAACCGTCGCCGGCCGCTACGAGCAGACGGTCAGGCGACCTCGGCCGGGAGCCAGCCTCCGGTGACAAGCATGTCGAGCACGGACTGGACTGCCTCGGCCCGGCTGACTGCGGAGGTGTCGATGACAAGCTCGGCGTCGGTGGGCTCCTCGTACGGATCTGACACACCAGTGAAGTGGCTGATCGTCCCGGCCCTGGCCTTGGCGTACAGGCCCTTGCGGTCGCGGCCTTCGCACACCTCGAGCGGCGTGGCGACGTGCACCAGGAAGAAGTCGCCGACCTCGCTCACCATCTGCCGGACCCGTCCGCGTGCGGCGGCGTACGGCGCGATCGGCGCGCAGATCGCGATGCCGCCGTGACGCGCCACCTCGGCAGCCACGAAGCCGATCCTGGCGATGTTGAGGTCCCGGTCTGCCTGGGAGAACGTGAGCCCAGCGGACAGCAGCTGCCGCACTAGGTCGCCGTCGAGCAGCGAGACCTGCCGGTCGCTGCGCTCCGCGAGCACATCGGCGAGGTCCCGGGCGATCGTCGACTTGCCCGAACCCGACAGGCCGGTGAGGAAAAGAACAAGACCACGACGGGAACGTGGCCTGCGTACCCGCTGCAGCTCGCGCGCGACTGCCGGAGGGATGAACCACGACGGGATCTCGCTACCGGAGTCCAGCATGTCACCGAGCTCGTCGGCGGACAGGTCCTCCTGCTCGGTGCCGGGCTCGATGAGCCCGTGCGGACGCCAGACCTCCGCCCTCGGGTCGTAGGCCCAGTCGCCACCGGGCACGACGGGGATGACCGCGGCGGCCGCCAGCAACGCGCTGTCACCCTCCGGAACAGGCCCGTCGATCATCAGGTGCGTAGCGCCGTAGGCACCGGCGACGCGGGCGCGCGTCGCGATCTCCCGGCCGCGGTTGTCCCCGCCACGGTTGTCACCACCACGGTTGTCACCACCACGGGCGTCTGGCCGTCGCGCCAGCGGTACCGGCACGACCAGCGTCCCGGCCGGCAAGCTCGCGGCGGCTGCAAGGACGGCGCGGACCAGGGCCTGGGGGCTACCGACCACTTCGGCGCGCCCGCTGACCAGTGGCATCAGCAGCAGCCGGGCGCGTAGCTGGCCGGCATGGTGGCGGAGCTGGCCGATCTGCCGGCTGGTCAGTGGCGCCCTGGTGGCGAAGGCCAGTACCGGCCCGTCGCCGAGCCGCTCCTTCGCCTGCGCCGGAGTCAGCATCAGGCGGCGGAACGCGCCGTGCTCGGGCGGGCGGTTCGCCGTGATCGGGCCGGCCAGGCGGGCGAGAGCCGGCCCGGACGCCCCGTTCCCGGAAATCGCAGGAACGATTGTCCGCTCGCGAACCTCCAGCACCGCCAGCGGCGTGCCCTCCGGGTCGGCGAGCAGCAGCCGGCTGAGCGCGTGCCGGCCCGCGGGCAGCGTGTCAGCCGGAACGTCCAGGGTCACCAGGGTGGGGAACGGGGTGCCATCGGCTAGCTGCCACGAGTCCGCCACGGCCATCGCGTCGGCGGCCGTCATGAAACCGGCGAGCGGCGCGAATGCGCCTGACAGCAGCAGTTCGAGGTCGCCGAGCTGTCCTTCGGACAGGGTGCAGGCCGGCAGGCTGCTGACTTCGATCGAGGCGGCCTCTGCCCCAGCTGTCACGGTCCCTCCCAACAAGCCGCTGGCCTGAGGCTACTGCCGCGCGCCACCCGGTGCCGCTATTACAGCACCCTGGCGAACCTGTCCACCGGCTTGCGGACGACGAGGCAGAGCTCGTCGTAGCCCGGGTTCAGGTGCCCGCGGGACAGCCAGGCGACGACCCGGCGGGCCGCGAGCAGGCCGGGCGGCGGGTCGCTGCCCGTGCAGAGCTGACGGTTCGCCACGGCCAGCCCGTGCCGGGTGAGGAACGACTGGATTCCGGCCGCAGACACGATCGGCTCGTAGACCGCGGGATAGGGCCCCGGCTGCCCGGGGTGGCTGTTGCGCCAGATCGTGGCGCGAACGGGTGCGGGGAGCTTGCGGTCCAGGAAGCCTGCCGCAGTCTGCCGGTCCGCAGTGCGGAGCAGCAGCAGCCCGCCCGGTCGCAGCGCGGCGACCAGCCGGCCGAGTACGACCTCGGCGTTTGTTATCCGATCCAGCAGCATCGCGCAGTGCACGACGTCGAACGAGCGCGGGGCTATCGGCACCGACCTGAGCTCGCCGAGCACTGCCGAGCCGAGTTCCGGCCGGGCGGCGACCGCCTCCTTCGCCGGGGCCACGTCATCGTCCAGCAGCGAGACAGCAACGTCGTACGAGCTGGCCCGGAGCGCGGCCAGGTCCAGTTCGCCGCCGGCTGTCGTGCAGCCGGCCTGCAGCACCGCGATCGTCCTGCCCGGCTGCTGTGCCGCGTAGTCGAGCACGAACCTGGTGAACACCCCCGCCGGGCGTTCGGCAGTCGCCGCCTGCCCGCGGGTCAGACGCCCGTTGCCAGCCGGTGCCCTATGCCTGCCTGATGCGCCGTTCACCTTGCCGAGTCCGTCGAGCCCCCCGACTCCTGCCACAGTTGCTAAGCGTAGCGCTACTGATACTTGCAGTGACTCCTCATTCCTGCTGTGGCGCGTCTGGGCCTAGGTCCGCACGGCGAGGTGGACGAGGTACAGGGTCTTGCCTTCGAGGATGCCGAGCGTCCAGTCCTCGGTCTTGCCTGTCTTCTTCGTGGTGACGGTGACGCTGATGGTCCACAGGGACGGGCCGGTCTTCTTCATCGCGGCGCCGGTCTTACCGGGCTTGCTGCCGACGGCGGCGGTCACGTACCTGGGCGTCTTGGTGGCCCCGAGCAGGTAGGCCTCGACGGTGAACGGCTTGCCCACGGTGACCACGTAGCGACCCTTCACCAGCTTGGCGTCGGCGATGTAGAAGTCGGTGAGGCCGGCCTTGCCGGTGACGGTGGTGGTGATGCCGGCCTTGCTGGTGGCGGTGGCGGTCCAGGTGATCGCGGTCTCGGTCCGCTTGACGCTCAGCGCGCAGGGTCCGGCCAGCCCGGAGAGCGTCTCGATGGCCCTGCAGGCGATCTTGGCCGGGCCAGGAGCGTCGTAGGCTGCCTTGTTCTTGATGCCGGTGACGGTGACCTTGGGGCTGGTCTGGTCGATGTTCACCACGACCGAGACGGTGGCGATGCCGCCATCGGTGCCGTGGACGGTCTTGGTCACTACCTGGTCCGCGCGGTTCTTGGCCAGGGTGACCGGGCCGGGGCACGGCTTGGTCAGCGGCGCCGACCCAGGCCTGCAGGTGAAGGTGACGGTCACCGGGGCTCGGTACCAGCCGTACTTGGTCTTGGCGTGCTTGCTCGACAGGGTGGCCTTGATCAGCGGGTTCCTGGTGGCCGTGGACCCGGAGGAGGCCAGGTAGTCGGTGTCCCCGGGGTAGAGCGCGGCGACGGTCTCCGCGCCGGACGAGGCGTGGCGGAAGGTGGCCTCCCCGGCGGCGTTGAGCGGTGCAGTGCCCACGGTGGTGCCGTTCACCAGGAACGTCACCGTGCCGGCCGGGGTCCCGCCGCCGGGTGGCACGGCGGTCACCGTCGCCGACAGCGCGGTCGCGGTCACCGCGACGCTGGTGGTGGTGCCGGCCTGGCTGATCGTGAACGACTGGGACGCGCTGGCCGTCGCGTAGGTGGAGTTGCCGGCCTGGCTCGCGCCGACCACGCAGACGCCGGTGCCGGTGAACGAGACCACTCCGGCCGACAGTGTGCACGCCCCCTGCGTGGAGGACGGGTCGATGCTGAACGTGACGAGATTGCCAGACCCGCCGCCGGTCGCGGCCGGAGTGTAGCTGCCGCCGTAGGCGGCTGGGGACGGCGGGCTCGCGGTGAACGTGATCGCCTGGGGGAGCAGGCTGACCGCATAGGCGCTGATCGTCCCGGTCGCGGTGGTGTAGTCGGTGTCGCCAGCGTAAGACGCACCGAAGTCGTAGGCTCCGGCCGCCAGTTCGCCCAGGTCGCAGCCGGCCTGGCCGCCGGACAGGGTGACCTGGCCGGCCGTGCCGCACGACGCCGGGCTGCCGTCGACGGTGAAGGTGACCGTCCCGGCCGGGGTAGCCGCGCCGGCCACGCCGAGCACGGTGGCCGACAACTGGACGCCGGTGCTGACGGTCGCTCCGGACTGCGGTGCTGCCTGGAGCGCCAGCTGCGAAGACGCGGCGGCGATGGCGAACGACTGCTGCGCCTGCGGTGCGGGCGCGTAGACGCTATCGCCGGCCTGGTTCGCGTCGACCACGCAGACGCCCGGGCCGGTGAACGAGACCACCCCGGCCGCCAGAGCGCACGCCCCCTGGGT
>JASHTT010000482.1 GCA_030040415.1 Streptosporangiaceae bacterium
GGCGCTGGCCGCGGATGTGCAAGAGCGCCAGGCCGACTCGATGCTCGCGCTGTACCAGGCAGCGCTGCGGATCCGCAAGTCGGGCGGCTGGGTCGCTGGCGACACGCTCACCTGGCTGGACGCACCGCCCGGCGTGCTTTTGTTCAGCCGGCCCGGCGGGTTCGGCTGCGCGGTGAACATCTCAGCGCAGGCAGTCCCCATGCCGGCGCACGACGAGATAGTGCTGGCCAGCGGCCAGCTCTCGGGTGGCATGCTGCCGCCGGATACCGCGGCCTGGCTTCAGCTTCGGTAGTTGGCCTGCGGCTGCACCCGCGCTGGGGCGTCGGCCGCAGGCAGCCGATCGAGCGCCATCCGGAAGTAGTGACCGGCGACACAGACGACCGCGACGTGCTCAACCGGTCCGTCCGTGCTGTAGAGCCAGAATCGTTCGATGATCTCGGCGGGCAGTGTGCACTCGGGACATTCGACGAGGCTCAAGGTGATCGACCTCCCCCACGGTCAGCGCCGCACCCGTGATCAGAGTCTCGGCCGCACCGCTAACAGGCGGCCACAGTCTGATCACCAACGGACGGAGGGCGGCCTTGGGCTGGAAATACAGCCCAAGGCGGAGGCGGAGGCTCAGTCCACGAGTGCCTGGTAGACGAGCTGGCGCAGCTGCGGCCTGATCGGATAGGCGCTGGAAGGCATGAACTGGGTGAAGAAGGTCGCGGTTAGCTGCTCCGCCGGATCGACCCAGAACGCGGTCGAAGCCGCGCCGCCCCAGTTGAACTCGCCTGCCGAGCATAGGTTTTTCGTCGCGGCCGGGTCGATCACGACGGCGAATCCCAGGCCGAAGCCGACGCCGGCATCCGCCGACTCCGCGTAGATCGGCCGCCCGAACTGCTCGAGGTCCGCGCCGCCTGGCAGGTGGTTGCGCGTCATGTAGGCCACGGTGCGGGGACTCAGCAGCCGCACACCGTCCAGTTCGCCAGCCGGGCTGTCCGGCCGGTGCAGCAGCAGCTGCGTGAACCGGTTGTAGTCCGCCGCGGACGAGACCAGGCCGCCGCCACCGCTGAGGAACTCAGGCTCGCGGAACGCGCCCTTGCCCATCGCATCCATCCGGGCGAGCTGGCCGTCCTGGGCCCGCCCGTAGAGCGCCGCGACACGAGCCGCATCGTCTGGCGCGGCGAAGAAGGCCGTGTCCGTCATGCCGAGCGGCCGCAGGATCCGGCTGGCGAAGAACTCGTCGAGCCGCTGCCCGGAGGTGACCTCGACGATGCGGCCCAGCACATCGGTGGCCACCGAGTAACTCCACTCGCTGCCGGGCTGGAACAACAGCGGGATCGCCGCCCAGGCATCGCAGCAGGCTGCAAGATCAGCGCCTCGGGGTGAGTTCCACTCGAAACCACGTTCCCGATAAATCGCGTCCACCGGATGGTTGCGCATGAAGCCGTAAGTCAGGCCGGAGGTGTGGCTCATCAGGTGCCAGATCCGCACGGGCTCGGTGGCCGGGACGGTCCCGAACCTGATGTCGCTGCCGCCGGCGAACACTCGCACGTCGCGGAACGACGGGATGTACATGTGGACCGGATCGGTCAGCCGGAAGCCGCCCTCCTCGTAGAGCATCATCGCGGCAACCGAGGTGATCGGCTTGGTCATCGAGTAGATGCGCCACAGTGTGTCCGGCTCGACCGGCAGGCCCGCCTCCAGGTCGCGCTGGCCGTGCCAGGAGACGTGCGCGAGCTTGCCGTGCCGGGCCACGGTGACGAGCCAGCCGGCCAGCTTGCCCTCGTCGACGTAGCGCGCGAAGTGCCTGTCGATCCGGTCCAGCCGCGAAGTGTCGAAACCGACCTCGGCCGGGTCCACCTCGATCTGCAGTCCGCCCATCCTCGTCCGGCCTCCGGCTGCTTCGCGGTTAGCAAGGTCCTGCTCGATCCTGCCAACAAGACCGCGTTCCGGTCCAGAGCCCGGGCCGGTCCTGAGCGAGAAGTCAGCCTTGTATCAGCCGGGCTTGAGCAAGCCTCCGAAGGCTGTACAGAGAGCAAAGGCTCGCGCACCGTGCGAAGCGCTCAGCGGAGGTGTCGTGGTGGTCGCTCTACAGCGTCGGCGTGTTCGGCCGCACTCGTCCCGCACGCCGTCACCCCCCGGACCGCGCAGCAGGCGCGGCACGCCCCGGAGGATTGCAGCCGACCCGCGGACCCTGCTCGTAGCGCTGCCCGCGCAACTGGACGAGTCGAATGCGGCGCAGGTCAGGGCCGACCTGATGGCGGCCGCCGAGCTCCGGCCCGTCGTGCTGATCGCTGACCTGTCGCGGACCAGGTGGTGTGACTGGGCCGGAGCGGGTGCGCTGGCGTCCGCCTTCGGCCGCGCAGCCGGGGCCGGCATCCAGCTGCGTCTCGTGCTGACGGATGACTCCGTACGCCGCGTGCTCAGCCTCAACGGCCTCGACGGCCTGATGCCGGTGTACCCCGACGTCGCGGCGGCGTGCGCCGCGCCGCTCGGCTGAACCAGCACCTCCACTAGTCTCATCCCGGATCTCATCCCCGGATCCCATTTCCCCGGAGGGCGGGACGCGTGAGACGGCTGGTCGCGGTGGACCTCGCCGCGTGTTTCTTGCTGCTGGTTCAGTACCTGCTCGGCATGGCGGTGAACGTGTACATCGTGCTGCCCGGCAAGCACCCGGGCGCCGGTGCAAGCAACTACTTCGCCGGGGCAGCTTCCGGAGTCGCCTGGGCGATATCCAGCGGCCCTGGCTGGGTCGCCGCGCATGCAGCACTGGGGCTCGCCTTGGTCGTAGCGGCGATCGCCGGGGTCGTTCTCACGTGGGGAAGGGGCAGCCGGGCCGGTACGACGCTGTCGGTACTCGGCGCGCTGGCCGTGATCGGCGCGGGCTTCAACGGGGCGAGTTTCCTGAACTACGGGCACGCCTTCAGCTCGATGATCATGGCCACGCTCTGGGCGCTGGCGATTGCCTGCTACGGAGCCGGTGCCTTGCTCGCCGCGCGTTCACGCTGACCGGCGAGCCCTGGCCGGAGCGAGACGCCCCGGATGGAATTCCGCACGATGTCAGCCGGCTGTCGTTGCTATGGCGCCGGACGTGGGGTTCCATACCGAGACGGAGATGGAGTCTCCTTTCTTGATCGTGTAACTCCCCTGGCCGAAGGTGCCGGAGAATCCGGTGAAGATGATCTCCGTCGGCGACCAACTGGCCACCGAGCAGGTGATGGAGTCGAAGTTGTCCGGGACAGTGTGGCAGGCAGCCCAGTTCCGCGGCGAGGTGTTATCAGCGATTCGCAGGAAATCGCTGTCCTGCTGCGAGTAGGCAGGCTGAGAGCCGAAGCAACGACCTTTGATCTTCACCGTCTGGGTGGCGGCCGTGCTGAATGAGCCCACGGACGTGATCACGGGTGCAGCGCACGATTTCGCGGTGCTTGCGGGCGCAGCTTTGTCGTGCCCGATCGAGAGCGCATTGGATACCGACGGCAAGGCCAATGTCGTGCCTGCCAGCAGGAAGCCAAAGGCACACGAGATGACTGCGATCGACGACTTCCTCATTTCTGACCTCCTTTGGTCATTTGGCTGTTGCCACATTTTCATGAGCCAGGGATGCCAAAGCAATGCAAGCGCTGGCGACGCGTTCCTGCTCTGCGAACCAGGTCGTGCCGCTCGGTGGCTGGCCGCCGCGCTCCCACTTCGGTTAGCGCCTGGTCTGGTCAGGAATCGAGAAGCGGCAGGGGCGGCGTCCGGCCTAGTGTCGCCCAAGATGCCAACATGGTGCCGAGTTCCGAGTGCCGAAGGAGGGCGCGAGAAATGCCCGCGAAGGATGCCAAGACCGAGCCCGCCGGTTTCAGCAGTGAGGAGCTGGCCGCGATGAAGGAGCGCGCCGCGGAACTGCGTGCCGAGGGCAAGAAGGGCGCTAAGAAAGCCGATGGGCTGCAAGCTGTCCTCGACAAGATCGCGGAGATGGCGCCAGAGGACCGTGCCCTGGCCGAGCGCGTGCACGTGACGGTGACCGCGGCCGCCCCTGATCTGGCGCCAAAGACGTGGTACGGGATGCCGGCCTACACCAACGCGGACGGCAAGGTTGTCGTCTTCTTCCAGGACTCGGGAAAGTTCAGCTACCGGTACTCCACGCTTGGCTTCCAGGAGGCAGCCAACCTCGACGACGGGGACCTGTGGCCGGTGTCGTACGCGCTCCAGAAGTGGAGTCCGGCGGTTGAGAAGAGGGTCACAGAGCTGGTGAAGGCCGCCGTCTCGTGACGCCACCGGCGGCCGTGGTTGGGTAGCATCGCCTCGGTGGCAGGAGATGACGAACGCTGGTCAGCGCACTTCCCTGACCTGTTCCGGGACAGCTACGTGGAGTACGCCGGCTGCGACGTCCGGTTCACTACCGAGGCGATCGATCTGGATCTCGTGTCGCGGCTGCACCTGGTTGCCCTCACACCAGCCGGAAACGTGGTGGTCTGCCGAAGCGAGCAGGGCTGGCGGTTCCTGCCCGGCGGTACCCGCGAGCCCGCGGAGTCGCTGACCAGCCTCGCCAGCCGCGAGCTGATGGAGGAGGCCGGGGCACGACTGGCGGGGGACCTGCAGTACTTCTCGGCGCACGTTGCGGACAGCAGGCGCCCCGGGCCCTTCCGGCCGCATCTGCCGCACCCGCGCGCGTACTGGGCCTATGCCGTGGCGCCTGCTGAGGTGGTCGCAGTGCCCGGGAATCCGCCAGGCGCCGAGCAGGTCGTCGAGGTGCTGTCCCTGCCGCCGTCGCAGGCCGCCGCCTTTTTGACGCCGGAAGACCCAGTGCACGCCGAGGTCGTCCGGCTAGCCGACATGATGGGGCTAATACGCTCGCCGGCGTGACCCGGGTCCGGGCGCAAGCTGCCTTCCCGGTCACGGTCACGCCGCGCGCCCAGTCGATTCAGTCACATGGAGGGGCACGATGATCCGAGCACTAGAAGTTGGGGATTATGCGCCCTGGGAAAAGCTGTGGCTGGCCTACTTGCGGTTCTACCGCGCCGAGGTGAGCAGCGCGGTGACCACGGCCACGTTTCGTCGCCTCTGCGACCAGACCGACGGGATGATCGGCCTGGTCGCCACGGAGGAGCAGGGCGCGCTGACTGGACTGGCCCACCTCGTCTTCCATCCTTCGACCTGGTCGGCCGATCCTTACTGTTACCTGGAAGACCTGTTCGTGACCCCCGCCGCGCGCGGCACCGGGACGGCGCGCCAGCTACTGGAAGCCGTATCCGCCGAGGCGCGCCGCCGCAACGCGGCCCGCACTTATTGGGAAACCCAGGAATTCAACGGCCCGGCCCGCTCTTTGTACGACCAGGTTGCGCACCGCACGTCATTCGTCATCTACGAGATATAGCGGCGTACTGGCCACCGGACTTGTCACGGGCCGGGGCGGAACTGCGTCACGCCTCGCTGTGACCAGGGCCACTCTTGCTCCACGCCGCTGCGCATAGTAGAACGAACCGGTGGGCAGACAGGTAGCCGTCGTGTTCTACCTCCTCGCGATGGTGGCCATCATCGTGGGCGTGGACGTCCTGTACCTCAGGCATCACCTCTGGCTCCGGCTGATAGTGAACGTCGGGATCGTCCTGGTCTTCGTGGGCGTCTACTTCAGGTTCCTGAAACGTCATTGAGCCCGGCCGCCGGAACGCGGCTTACTCAGCCGCGGGTCGCGAAGCAGCGCGGCATAGACCGATGACACCGCAGGCCTCGCTGCTCACGATGGCTGCGCGCAGGTCAGAATCCGCCACATCCTAGCCCTAGCAAAGAATCCACATCCGTCGCCAGAATGGCGCGAGCAGGGGATGGATCAGGCTAGGCAGCCCACTAATGGAGTGAGGGACGGATATGACCGAGGACTTCGAGGACCGCATGCTCAAGGAGATAGAGCTGCTGCACCGCAAGGTGGACGCCCTCAACCGCGGGACGCTGCCGCGTGGCCACAGCTGGCTCAAACACGTGATCAAGGACTTCGAGTACAACCCGGTGACGCAGTACAAGGTGCACCTGACGGCGATGTGGGTCTGGACGGCCAGCATCATCACCGTCATCTGCCTTTTCACCTTCGCCAACCACTTCTGGCAGATTGTTTCGGTTCTCTATCTGGTGCTGATCAGCTTGTACGCCAACTGGGCGACGGACTACGGCGCGATGAGCGCGGCTCTGGCGGCGCAGGATCAGGCGCCGCTTCCGGAGGTTCCCCTGGAGCAGCATGTCGATCCGAGCGATGCGGCCCCGCAGGAAACGATCTAGGACACGTCGCTTCGCCCGGGTTCAACGAAGGGGCGGTGCGCACCTCTTGCGCGATTCTCTTCGGCGGGCTTGACGTCTCTCGCTTGCCGACCCCTGCGATAGATGGCGATCATCATGAACATGGCAGCTGACTTTGAGCGCAGGCATGCGCGGGTCGTGATACTCATCCGCGTGCTGGTGGCAGCCTGGCTGGTCGCCCTGACCGGAATCCTGCTGGCCTACGGATACTGGGGCTGGGCGCTGCTGACGGCCGCTGGCGCGGTGGCGAATATCGTGTGGGCCTATCACGTCTACCGAAAAGACGTGCGCTAGACCTTCTGGCCTTCGCCCGCTCGAACGCCGAAGAGTCTCGGTAACTCGCAGGACTGGCAGGCAGCATCCGCGGAAGGACAAGGAGCAGTGCGTGGCGCTGGTCTTCGAGCACGACGTCAACGTGCGCTGGCGGGATTCCGATGCGCTTGGTCACGTCAACAACGCTGTCTACCTCACCTACCTCGAGGAGGCCCGGGACGCGTTCTACCTGCGCACGATGGGGGATCCGATCTACGTAATAGTCCGCCTCGAGATCGACTTCCGGGCCGAGGTCCGGTACGCCGATCGGACAGTGCGCGTCGAGATCGCCGTGGAACGGCTGGGAACCACAAGCCTGACGACCAGCGAGACCCTGCGCACGGCGGCGGGTGAAATAGCGGCCGAGGCGCGCGTGGTCACCGTGCGCTGGGACCCGGACTCGCGTGCGGCGGTCCCGTTCAGTGACGAGCAGCGCGCCGGGCTGACGGAATACGCCCAGTGAGGACGAGCCGCCGCACCGTGGTGCACAATAGCCCCGCCTGCTACTAGCCGCCGCTCTTCGGAAATGACGGCGTGCTATCTGGCGCCCCTGCCCGAGCCCGCAAGCGGGATCGGCGACTGGCAGGACTGGGCGGACGATGAACTGCATGCTCAGCCCCATGGAGAACGGAATGCGCGATGAGGTCCGCCAGGCGCTGGCCATCGACCCGGCCTCGAACACGGAGCAGCGAACCATCGACATCACCACGACGGGCAGGACTTCGGGCAGGCCGCGGCGGATCGAGATCTGGTTCTACCGGTTCGAGGGGTCCATCTACCTGAGCGGGATGCCCGGACCGCGGCGACGGGACTGGCTGGCCAACCTGACGGCGGAGCCGCGTTTCACCTTCCATCTCAAGCACGGCGTGGTCGCGGACCTGCCGGCCGTCGCCACGGTCATCATCGATCGGCAAGAGCGCCGTCGGGTACTCGCCGAGTTCGTCAGGGAGTTCAACGACCGGCACGCCACTGACGGCGAGCCGCAAGCCGAACTCGAGGACTGGGTGGAGCGCAGCCCGCTGGCCAGGGTCAGCTTCGTGGACGCCGACTGACGCAGCGAGATCTGCGGCGCGGAATAGGCCTGGGCGGTCGGCGAAGGTCCGGCGGCTCAGCGTCTGACGACTCCCCGGCCGGCCTCGGTGGCCGACGCGGCGCCTGCATCCTGTCGTGACCTGGCCAGGATTTGCTGAAGGGCCGCCACGTGCTGCTCAAATGCCCGGCGTCCGGCCGTGCTGAGGCTGGCTGACGTGCGCGGGCGCTTGCCCACGAATCTTCTGTGGATCTCGACGTAGCCGGCCGATTCAAGGGTGGACAGTTGCTTGGATAGCGCCGAGTCTGACAGACCGAGCTCGTCGCGGATGTACTTGAAATCGGCCCACTCGGCCGCGGCTAGCAGAGAAACGATCTCCAGCCGCGTCGGCGCGTGAATCAACTCATCGAAACCAGCCGTGCTCACCGGGTACCCCTCTCGCTGGCACTCGTTGCGTGACCAGCGGGGCGACCGCCCGGGTCGGTACCGAACAGACCGCGCCACGGAGCGCCGCCGTCCGGCGCATCGGCAATGTGCTGCCGGGCGTTGGTCAGCATGAGCCTGCCGAAGTACCGGTTAAGCAGCGGCCCGGCGATCACGAGTGCGGCGGCTCCGGCGGCGGAGCCAAGGGTGAGCGGATGGGAGACGTGGTGCTCGGTCAGGCTCATCGAGCACGCGATGGTGACCCCGTCGACCAGCAGTATCAGGCCAGGTATCGCGATGGCGGCCTGGGCGCTGGGCATCACGGCGCTGTGTACCTTAACGCGTCGGCGCACGCCAGGGATCGTCGCGATGATCAGGACTGCCATGACGAGCACGGCCAGCGGAATTGCGGTTGCCATTACCACTCGATCGTGGCTGTCCCTGGCAGCGCCGATTGCCACGATCGCGGCCCCCATCACCCACCAGAACCAGACCGGCACGAGCGCGGCCTTGATGACCTCCTGCTGCCGCCG
Organism: Streptosporangiaceae bacterium; assembly: GCA_030040415.1. GTDB lineage: Bacteria > Actinomycetota > Actinomycetes > Streptosporangiales > Streptosporangiaceae > JAJYUU01. The sequence goes on from JASHTT010000482.1 coordinate 8,557, forward strand.
CTCGATCTCGGCTAGCTCGACTGCTGCGTCAGCGCTGGTCGTTCCGGTACTTGCCGGCTGGGGTTGTTGCCTGTCAGCCATTGCGGCCTCCCGCTTGGGAAACTACTTGCCCACTAGGAAAGTTACTCCGATACTTTCCAAGTTGGCAAGTACTTTCCAGCCCTAGCGCTCCGGACTCGGCGTCAAAGGCGGCAGGCTCGCCGTCACGAGGGCAGGCTCGCCGTCACGGCGGCAGGCACGGCGGCCCAAGCGGCAGGAGGGAGTCCGCGGATAACGATCGTGCTGGCAGGCCGGTTCGGCGCCGCACCTCGTAGAGCAGGACACCGGCCGCTACCGCCAGGTTGAGCGACTCGGCTGTCCCGGTCATCGGGATCGCAACGCTGAGAGCCGCAGCGTCGATCAACTCCGCAGGCAGGCCGCTGCCCTCGCTGCCGAGCAGCACGGCGAGCGGCAGCCGCAGGTCCGCATCCCAGCAGTTAACCGAACCCCTGGCCGAGGTCGCAGCCACAGTCAGCTTGCCATCAGCCGCCCACTGCAGGAAGCCGGACGCCGACACCCCGCTGACAACTGGAACGGTGAACAGCGCGCCCATGCTCGCCTTCACGGCGGCCGGGTCGTAGGGGTCGGCGGACTGGCCGATCAGGATGACGCCCGAGGCGCCGCAAGCGCTCGCCGTGCGGACGATCGTGCCGACGTTGCCTGGGTTGCCTGCTGAGTGCAGCGCCACGTACAGCGAGTCGGCGCCCACCGCCAGGTCGCCGAGCGCAAATGGCGCTGCGCGCACGATAGCGGCGAGCCCGGACGGCCCGTCCCGGTCGGCGATCCGGCCGAACAGGTCACCGGAAAGCCTGGCAACGCGGACTCCGGACGCCTCCCGCGCCTCGACCATCGCCGTGGCTCCCGGGTGGCGCAGCAATGACGGAGCGACGATCAGCACCTCGATGTCGGCCCCGGCCTCGACGGCCTGCCACACCGG
>JASHTT010000483.1 GCA_030040415.1 Streptosporangiaceae bacterium
GGCCGAGACGCCGTCCGCGGCGGTCCTCGGGCCGAAGCTGAAGGACTGGACCGACCGGGACGTCATCCTCGAGGCCGGAGTGACCCTCGACACAGTCGGCCGCCGCGTCACTGGCATCGAGCCGCGCGAGGTCGACCAGGGCCAGCACGACGGCGACCGGGACGTCCTGGCCGTCAGCAGCGCCGGGATGCTGATCCGGCGCGACGTGTGGGACCAAGTCGGCGGCTTCGACCCGGGCATGGCGCTCTTCGCCGAGGACATCGACTTCTGCTGGCGGGTGCACGCGGCGGGGTACCGGGTCCGGGTGATCACCGACGCCGTCGTCTACCACGTGCAGGCGGCGACCAAGGGCCGCAGGCACGTGTCGGTCGGCCGCCGCACGAGGCTGCTGCAACGCCGGAACGGGCTGCTGACGCTGCTGGCGAACCTGCCTCTCGGCCCGATGGTCGTCGCAGTCATCGCCAACCTCACGGTGTCGCTGCTGCGCACGCTCTTCTACCTGGTGGCGAAGCGGCCAGCCGCGGCACTGGACGAGTCCGCCGCAGTCGGCACCGTCATCGGCCAGCCGCTGCGGCTCGCGCGGGCGCGCAACCGCCGCGCACGCGGACGCCGGGCGGCGTACAGCAGGCTGCGCGGTGACCTGCCGCAGGGGCACTCGGTACGCCGGATGGCCGAGTTCGCGTCTTCGGTCATGTCGCGGTCGCATCTCGATGCCGTCGGCTCGCACCACGCGAGCGACGACCCCACGGACGACGACACTCTGCTCGTCGACTCCGGGCTCCTGCAGCGGCTGCTTACCAGGCCAGGTGTTCTGCTGGTACTCGGGCTGCTGGTGATAGCCGGGGTCGCCGAGCGATCGATCATCGGCGGCGGCACCCTCGGCGGCGGCATGCTGCTGCCCGCGTGGGAGGGCTCATCTGGCCTGTGGGCGGAGTTCCTGCAGTCGTTCCATCCCTCGGGTGTCGGCTCGGTGAGCTTCGGCCCGCCGTACGTCGCCGTTGTCGCGTTGCTGGCAACCGTGCTGCTCGGCAAGGCCTGGCTGGCCGTCGACGTGCTGCTGCTCGGCTGCGTCCCGCTGGCGGGAGTCACGGCCGTGCTCGCCTTGCGGCGCGTGACCACCTCAGTCACGGTTCGGCTGTGGGCCGCGGCCTCCTACGCGCTGCTGCCCGTCGCATTCGGCGCGATCTCCGCCGGCCGGCTGGGCACCGCCATCACGTTCGCGCTGATCCCGCTGATCGGCCTGCTCGCGGGCCGGATGCTGACCCAGCCGCGCAAGATTGCCCGGCGGGCCGCCTGGGCGATCGCGCTGACCGTGGCGGTAGGCGCCGCGTTCGTCCCGTTGCTGTGGCCGATGGTGCTGGTGGCCGCCGTCATCGCGGCGGCGCTGCTGGCCCGGTCTAAGCCCGCGCTGCTGATAGACCTTGCCATCGCTTCGCTGACGCCGGCCGTGCTGCTGATGCCCTGGCTGTCCGGACTCCTCGCGCACCCGTCCCAGCTGCTGCTCGAGGTCGGGGTACAGGAGCCCGGCCTGTCGGCCAGCCGGCTGGCCGGTCGTTCCCTGCTGCTGCTGAGCCCCGGCGGGCCAGGTCTGCCGCCCTACTGGGTCAGCGGGGCGCTGCTGCTCGCCGGTCTGGCGGCGCTGCTGTCGCGCCGGAACCGGACGCTCGTCGTGTCCGGCTGGTGCGTGGCGCTGTTCGGGTACGCAGTCGCGCTCGGGATGAGCCGGGTCACGGTTACGCCCCCGGGGGGACAGCCGGTCACGGTGTGGCCGGGCATACCCTTGGCGGTCGCCGCGGCCGGCCTCCTCGTCGCGGCGGCCGCCGCGGGCGATGCTCTGCGCCGTGCGGCGTCCCCGGCCGGACAGCCTCGCGGTGCCGGCCCCGCACGTGGTTCGCCGCGAGGCGCATCCCGCGGCTACGCCAGGAGGCGGCCGGCCTTCGGGCTGCGTCGCGCCACGTTCGGCGTGCTCGGCCTCGTCGCTCTTTCAGCTCCGGTGCTGGCCGCCGGGTACTGGCTGGTGGACGGCGTCGCGGGGCCGGTAGCCCCGGCCACGGCGCAGGTCGTGCCCCCGCTCGTCGCTGTCACCGGCGGGACCGGCCGCGAGGCGCGGACGCTGGTACTGACCTCCGCCCACGGGCAACTGTCCTACCTGCTGCTGCGCGGGGACAGCCCGCAATTCGCGGATCCGAGCCTCACGCCTGTGACCGCAGCGCAGACCGCGCTCGGCAAGGCGGTGGCCGCGCTCGTCGCGCCCGGCGGCGGTGAGGCAGTCGATCAGAGCCAGCTGCTCGCGGATTTCGACATCGGATTCGTGCTCATGCGTGCCCCGCTCGACAACGGACTCGCCAGCAGTCTCGACGGGGTCGTCGGCCTGACGAGCGTGAGCAAGACGGCCGCCTTCGATCTGTGGAAGCTGACAGATATGCCTGCCCGGGTCAGCGTCGTCGAGCCGGACGGAACCGTCGTGGCCGTTCCGTCCGGGCCGGTTGGCGTGTCTGCTGCGCGCGTGCCAGCCGCCGGCGGCATCCTCGAGCTGGCAGAGCCTGCTGGCGGGTGGCGGGCAGCTCTGAACGGGCACGCGCTCACCCCCGTCGCGTCGCCTGCCGGCAGCTGGGCGCAGGCGTTCAAGCTGCCGCCTGGCGGCGGCACGCTGACCATCGGCCGGAGCAGCCTCGGTCGCGATCTGCTGACGGTCCTCGAGCTGGTCCTTGTCGCCATCGTCGCCGCGCTGGCGCTGCCAGGAGTCCGTACCGCTGCCGAGTTCGAAGCGGCCATGGTCGACGCGAGTGACAGCGCGGACTCGGAGATGACCACCAGTGACGCCGACGAGGTCGCTGCCGACGTGGCCGGTACCCGAGTAGCCGGTGCCGGTGTGAGTGCGGTCGGCGTCGTCAGTGCTGGCGTCGCGGCAGGCGACCAGCGTGACGGGTCACCGGCGCGGGTCTCCGGCGGCCATCGCGCCGTTGCCGACCACATCGCTGCCGGGCGGCGTGCGGCCAGCGGGCCGATGGGTGTCGTGGCAGCTGCTGCTGAACCGACGGAGCTTGACACCCCAGGAGACGAGCAGGTCACTGGCGGACCGCGCCGGTCCCGGCAGGCCAGGGGTGTCGGGCCGGCGCGGTTTGGCCGCCGGGGACGCGGCGACAGGCACGCGCGGTCCCGGCAGGACGTGCAGTCGCCCGCGGCGAGCCGGGCTGCGGGCCGACGAGACGCCGACCTGCCCGACGCGAGCATGGACACCCGAACACCAACCGGACAGGCTGGCAGCGCCAGTGGTGGCAGCGCCAGTGGTGGCAGCAACCGTGGTGGCAGC
>JASHTT010000484.1 GCA_030040415.1 Streptosporangiaceae bacterium
TTCGTGGCGCAGGATCCGGTGCTGTTCCCCGGCACGGTCGCCTCGAACATCCGGCTGGGCTGGCCGGACGCACCAGACGACGCGGTCCAAGCGGCAGCTACGGCGGCAGGGCTGGACGGCGTGCCGCTTACTCAGCGCATCGCCGGGAACGGCACCGGACTGTCATCCGGCCAGCGTCGCAGGGTGGCCATAGCCCGGGCGCTGCTGCCGCCGCCCGACCAGCGGCCGGTGCTGCTGCTCGACGAGCCCACCGCCGGGCTCGACCCGGCCAGCGAGGAACGGGTGCTAGCGACGCTCCGCGCCGAAGCCGCGGCTGGGCGGATCGTGCTGGTCGCCGCCCACCACCCGGCGGTGCTGGCCGCTGCCGACCAGGTCGTCGAGCTTGGCCCGGGCACAGGCGCGCCCGTCCCGGCACGGCTGTCAGTCGAGAAGGTGCGGACGTGACCGCCATGCGCCCCGGGCGCGTCAACCGCTTTGGCCTGAGTGTGACCGACCTGCGTGCGGCCGACCTGGGTGAGTCCGACCTGGGTGCGGCCCGGGCCGGCCGTGCGAGCCGCTGGCTGACACTGGCCGGGCTGGCCGGCACGCTCGCCGCGCTGTCCTCTGTCGGGCTGCTCGCCACCTCGGCCTGGCTGATCTGCCGGGCCGCACAGCGCCCGCCGGTGCTCTTCCTGATGGTGGGGGCTGCGGCAGTACAGGCGTTCGGGCTTGGCCGGGCGGTGTTCCGGTACGCCGAACGGCTGGCTGGCCACGACGCCGCGCTGCGCATCCTTGCGAGGATCCGGGTCACCGCCTATACCCGCCTGGAACGGCTCGCACCCGCCGGGCTGGCGGCGTTCCGGTCCGGAGACCTGCTCGCCCGCCTAGTGGGGGACGTCGACTCGCTTGCCGACCGGTGGCTGCGCGTGCGGCTTCCGTACGCTGTCGCCGTGGCGGCGGGTGGCGTGGCCGTCGCGGTGTCCGCGATGCTGCTGCCCGGCGCGGGCCTGGTGCTGGCCGTCAGCCTGTTCGCGGCCGCTGTCGCCGCGCCGGTGACGGCCGTCGCCGCCGCGCGGCGCGCTGAGCGCCAGATCACGCCGCGCCGTGGCCATCTTGCGGCAGCGACCATCGATCTGCTGCAGGGGGCCGGGGAACTCGCGGTGTTCGGCGCCACTCCGCAGGCTGACCGCTGGTCGGCACCCGGCAGCACTCCGCAGGCCGGGCGCTCGCCGGCACCCGGCAGCGGTCACGCCGCTGACCGTTATCCGGCATCCGGCGGCGCGCTTGCGGAGGTGGAACAGGCGGACGCGGCGCTGACCCGGGCCGAAGCCAGGTCGGCTGGCGCTCGCGGCGCTGGTGCCGCAGTAGCTGCCTTCGCGGCCGGCGTAGCGGTGTGGGGCGCCCTGCTGCTCGGCGTGCCCGCGGTCCGCTCCGGAGCGCTAGCCGGCATCGCCCTGGCGGTCGTGGTGCTGATCCCGCTGGCCGCGCACGACGTGTTCGGCGGCCTGGCACCCGCGGCCCAGCAGATCCCGAGGCTGCGGTCTGCGGCCGGCCGGGTGACCGCGGTGCTCACCCAGCCGGACCCGGTTACCGAGCCCGCAACTCCGCAGCCCCTCCCCGCGCCGCCGTACGACGTCCGGGTCGCCGGGCTCACGGCGCGTTGGGATGCGGACGGTCCGAACGTGCTGGATGGCCTGGACCTGGAGATGCCTGCCGGGCAGCGGATAGCGGTCACCGGGCCGAGCGGGTCCGGCAAGACGACGCTGGCCATGGTCCTGCTCCGGTTCCTCGACCCGACGGCCGGCACGGTGACGCTCGGCGGCACCGACATCACCCGCCTGGACGGCGACGCAGTCCGCACCGTGGTCGGCCTGTGCGCCCAGGATGCGCACGTCTTCGACAGCACACTCGCGGCCAACTTGCGGCTGGCCAGGCCGCAGGCCAGCGACGCCGACCTGCGTGACGCGCTGCGCCGTGCCCGCCTGCTGGACTGGGCCGACAGCCTGCCCGCAGGCCTGGAAACGGCGGTCGGCGAGCACGGTGCCCGGCTATCCGGCGGCCAACGGCAGCGGCTCGCGCTAGCCCGTGTTCTGCTCGCCGACTTCCCCGTCGTGATCTTCGACGAGCCCGCCGAGCACCTCGACCAGCAGACCGCGCGGTCGCTCACTGCTGACCTGCTGTCCGCGACGCCTGGCAAGACAGTGCTGCTGATCACGCACCGGCCGGTGGCCGCGGCCGACGTCGACCAGCTTCTCCGGCTGGATAACGGCAGGCTGCGGAAGGCCCAAGGCTAGGGCGGGACACGGCCTAGCCCGGCCGGCGCAAGAGGATCGCTCGCCGCAGTCCTCATGTCGCTTTCAGCTGAGCTGCTATCTGGTCGGCCAGGAAGGCGCGTTCCGGCTCATTATCCGTGAGCGCGAGCGCATCGCCATAGGCCGTTGCCGCCTCGCGACGGCGGCCGAGCCGGCTCAGCAGGTCAGCCTTGACCGCGTGCAGGTACTGGTAGCCGGCCAGCCGCCCATCCCGCTCAAGTCGCTGCACTTCGCCGAGCGCGGCAGCTGGGCCAGCCAGCATCGCGAACGGCACGGCGCGGTTCAGCTCGACGACCGG
>JASHTT010000485.1 GCA_030040415.1 Streptosporangiaceae bacterium
TGGTCCTACTTCCGAATGAAGACGCACCGCGCCGACGCCGTGGCGATGGCCAGCTACCGGAAGCTGGCCGAGGAGGCCGTGGCCAACCAACAGGAACTGCGCTCCGAACTGACCAAGCTGACCGAGAAAGTGGCCGCGGTCGAGAAGCTCATGCGGGACGTGGGATGAGCACTGCCATCACGTCGGTGCGCAGCCGCGCGCCGGACGATAGCCTGCTCCGCCTGCGGGCCAATCCGCTGCGGCTGGCTTTCTCCGCTGCCCCCTGGCGCGCGGCGGGCTACCTGGGCGGATACATGCTCGTGGGCGCGGTCCTGTGCAGCGTCGCAGTCACGGTGTCGGTCACGGCCGCCGCTCTCAGCATCACTGTCGTGGCGGTTCCGCTGCTGATAGCTGCGGCAGCCGTCGTGCACGGCTGCGCGGGGGTGGAGCGCGGAAGGCTGCGATTGGTCTTCCCCGCACGAGCCCTCAGTGCCGAACCAGAACGGCGGCCTATCAGGGGCATCCTGGCCAGGACGAAAGCGGCCTGGACAGAGCGGACCTGGCGCGAGGCCGGCCTGCTGGTCGGATTGTGGGCGCCCTTGTACCTGCTCGACACCGCGGTGTTCGCCACCTGGCTGTTGCTGCTGGCCGGCGTGGCCCTGCCGGCGTGGTACTGGGCCCCAACCCACTCCTGCGTCGGGTACTGCGTATCCAACGCCGAGCGCGGCGTTGAGTTCGGGTACTTTCCGCACGGCCCGCACGGCGCGGGCGCAGGCGGTCTCTATGTAGACACGCTGCCGAAGGCGCTGCTCGCGGCCCTTGGATTCTTGATCTTGTTCCTGACCTTCAACTACGTGCTCGTACTGACCGCGCGGATGCACGGCCGCATCGTCAGGGCTGCGCTCGGCGCGCCAGCAGATCCGCTCGCCGAGGCGAAGAGGGTCCTGCAGCGGCCCGGTCCGCTTGGCTCATTCAGCGCAGTCGAAGGTCCTATCAGCCCATTCCGCACCGATACAACGTATTAAGCCCCCGCCCGCGAGTGCCAGCTCACGGGCGAGGGCCACCACAACGACGCAGCCGCACAGACACCCTGGGAAGGTCATCATGCGACAGTCGCACAGTTCAGTATTGCCGGAAACCGGGACCGACTACCACGAGCAGCGCCGGCCGCGACCGCGTTACCGAGGTCCGCTCGTCGAGCGCATAGCCGGCTGGAGCATCCGGCACCGCAAGGTAACCGTGCTCGGCTGGCTCGCCCTGGTCGTGATCGTCTTCGTCGCCGGGCACATGGCCGGGGCCAGCACCGTGCCATCCAACGACCCTGGCCAGTCCGGCGTGGCCGAGAAAACCCTGGAGCGGCTGAACGTGAGCCCGCCGCCGGCCGAAGCCGTGCTGATCCAGGCGCGCGGGCAGGGCGCCAGGTTCAGGTTCAGCGCCGACCCGCAGCTGCGGCAGGCAAGGGCGCAGGTACTGACCGCCCTCGGCAAGCTGCCCAGGTCCACCGCGAGCGACATCCGGTCGCAGCTCTCGGCCGACGGGCGGTCTGCCCTCGTGACCTTCAACGTGACGGGGACCAACGAGGACCAGGCGGTCGTCCCGGCGCTGAACGCTGTCGGCGCGATCCAGGCCAGGCATCCCGACCTGCTGATCGCGGAGGCCGGTGACGCCAGCGAGGATCGGATCGTGGGCTCCGTGCTGAGTGACGATTTTCACAAAGCGGAGCTCACCTCGCTGCCGATCACGCTTGTCCTGCTCGTCATCGTGTTCGGCGCGCTGGTCGCGGCCGGGATCCCGCTGCTGCTGGCAGGCACGGCGGTCGTCACCGCGATCTCGCTGACCTCGGTGATCGGCCACTGGCTGCCCACCGGGCAAAGCACCTCGGAGGTCGTGCTGATCATCGGCATGGCGGTCGGCGTCGACTACAGCCTGTTCTACCTGCGGAGGGAACGAGAGGAACGAGCCAGCGGCCGTAGCACGCGCGACGCGCTCGCGATCGCGGCAAGGACCTCTGGCCGGGCCATCGTGGTATCCGGGCTGACCGTGATGATCGCCCTGGCCGGAATGTTCCTGACCGGATACTCGGTGTTCACCGGCATCGCCCTGGGGACCATCGCTGTCGTCGGTGTCTCGGTCATCGGATCGCTGACATTCCTGCCTGCGGTGCTGTCCTGGCTGGGCCCGCGCGCAGACCGCGGCAAGATTCCGTTCCTTGGTCGCCGCCGTACCGCGTCAAAGCCGTCGAAGCTGTGGGCCGCCCTGGTCCGCCGAGTGGTGCGGCATCCGGCTGCCTGGGGTGCAATCGCTGTCATCGGCATGCTCGCGCTGGCCGGGCCGGCCGTCGGCCTGCGGCTCGGCAACCCGCCGGATGGCGGATTCCCGGCCAGCCTGCCAATCATCAAGACGGCAGACCAGATCCAGCAAGCGTTCCCGCAGGAACCGTCGCCCGCCCAGGTGGTCGTCACCGGCAGCCACCTGTCCAGCCCGGCGATGCGGTCTGCGCTCACCGCGCTCGGGCGTACGGCGTCGCCGCATGGTGTGATTCGCCCGCCGGTGACGACGGCGGTCGTCGCGCACGGCCGCGCTCTGCTGGTGAACGTGCCGCTGGCCGGGAACGGCGCCGACCAGGCCTCCGACAACGCCCTGCTGGCACTGCGGGACCGCGTGCTGCCTGGCACGCTGGGCAAGGTGCGCGGGGTGAGCTGGGCGGTAACCGGCAATACCGCGGCCAACTACGACGACATTGCCGCCCTGCACGACCGGACGCCGATCGTGGTGGTCGTGGTCGCCGTGCTGGCTTTCCTGCTGCTGCTGCTCGCCTTCCGTTCAGTCGCAGTCTCACTGATATCTGTCGGGCTGACCCTGCTGTCGGTGGCCGCCGCCCTCGGCATCGTGACCCTGGTCTTCCAGGACGGCCACCTGCAGGGCCTGCTAGGGTTCACCAGCTTCGGCGCGATCGTCTCCTGGGTGCCGCTGTTCATCC
>JASHTT010000486.1 GCA_030040415.1 Streptosporangiaceae bacterium
GTCACCCTGTCGGGCGTCAGCAGCGGCGCCGTGTACCTGCTCGGCCTCGCCCCCGCGGCGGAGTGCACGACCAGCGATTCGGTGTCCGGCGTCGCCGAGTACGCGGTGACGGAGACGCTGTCCGCCCGGCCAGATGGCTCCGGGGTGCAAACCGCGGAGTGCTTCGGGGCCGAGAACGAGGCTGGCATCAAGGCACCTACCGTGAAGGTCCGCTTCCTGGTCGCCTACGCGTTCGGCGGCTTCATCTCTCCCGCGCCAGGCGCTGAGCTCAATCCTTCGGCTCACAAGATCACCGTCAGGTTCCGGCTGGCGAACGGGGCGGGGAAGACGATCCCGGCGAGCACGATGAAGGCTCTCGCGGAGGTCTACGACGTCCGGGTCACCCTCCGTGGCCCGGACACCAAGGCGGAGACGAGCAGCTGCAGCTGGGACGGCGCCAAGCAGTACCTGCAGTGCGTGCTCACCAGGCCGGTCGACATCCGCACCGGCAAGAGCCACAAGTACACGATCACCGCGACCGAGAACCTCGGCACCGGGTTCATCACCGTGCCGCCCGATGCCGACAGCCAGAACCCCGAGCCCGTCTACTTCAAGTAGCGCCCGGCCGGCCGCGAGAGCTAGCCGCCCGTCTGCGTCACGTTAGCGGCCGTGATCAGGCCGTTCTGCACCGTGTAGGTGCCCTGGTACTGCTGGGTCATTCCGGTGCATGCGTTCGCGGCCTCCAGGCTGATCGTGACAGTATCGCCGGATGTGCCGAGTTCGGTCAGGTTCTCGTAGGTCGTGCAGGCGAACCCGCTGGCAAACTGCTGGTAGGTCTGGCCTGTCACGCTCCCCGACGACAGCAGCGCATAAGCGCTGGCGTAGTCACCCGACTCGATGTCGCCGTAGTACTCGCTCACCACTGCCCATGGCGTCTTCGCTTGCACGCCAGCGGGGCCCTGGCTGGCCGGGCTACCGCTGGCCGGCGCTGGCGGTGCGACGGTCTTGGTCACCGTCGGCGCCGGAGTCGCTGACGGGCTCACCGTTGCCGTGTGCGCCGCCCGCGGCGCTGTCACCGATGGCGAAGGCGCGGACTCCACGGTCGAACAGGCGGCCAGTCCGAGCAGCATGACCAAGGAGCCGGCACCAAGCATTTTCCGCATCACGCGATACCCCCGTTTCGCGTGCGGGCATGCAGTCCAGCGCCTCTGTTTTCGACCCTACGCTCCGGCTGCCGGGTCAGGCGAACCGTGCCGCCAGCAGCCGGTACAGGCTGGGGAAACTGACCTTCAGGCGCGCTGGCCAGGACAGCCAGTGCGGGATCACGAGATCGTCCCGGCCCTGCTCGACGGCGCTGACGATGGCCTCGGCTGCCGTCTGGGCGCTCATCAGCTGAGGGTGCACGCGCTGATAGGGGACATTGCGGCGTTCGAAGAACGGGGTGTCGATCACCCCCGGGCTGACCAATGTGACGCCGATACCCTGCGGGCGCAGTTCCGCCCGCAGGCTGTCCGCGAGGCAGCCAAGCCCTGCCTTGGTCGCCGAGTACCACGACTCGCCGGGCACGCCCATCAGGCCCGCTACGGACCCGATGAAGACGATCCGGCCGGCGCCGGGCTGAAGGTGCGGGATGGCCGCAAGCGCGAGCAGGGCGGCTGCCCGCAGGTTGACGTCCAGCAGCGCGTCTATCTCGGACTCCGTCATCGACGAGAACTGCCCGGCCCAGCCGATCCCGGCATTCGACACGAGCACGTCAAGCCCGCCGAGCGCCGCGACGGTCCCTTCGACGATGCGCTGCGGGCAGCCCGGCTCGCGCAGGTCTCCGCTGAAGATCGCGCCGCCTGTAGCCGCCGCCACCAGTTGCAGTTCGGGAACGTTGCGGCCGGCGATCGCCAGCCGCGCCCCCTTGCTCGCGAGCACCTTCGCCATGGCGGCACCGATGCCACTCGAACCGCCGGTGACGAGCGCCCGCGCATCGCGCAGATTGTGCGGTCCGACCGCCGGATGCGGCGGGTGCGGCCGGGTCATGACCGGCGCCGGGCAGGGGCGTGGATGTACAGGGCCTTCCGCTCGGGTGCCACTGCCACGTGCTCAGAAGGCGGTGGCAGCGTGTACTCGACATCCCGGAGGTGCTCGGAGTACTGCCGGTCGGCGTTGTAGACCTTGTCGAATTTCCAGATCATGTTGACGAAGTTCGTCTGCCCGCGGAGAAGCTGCCTGGCCACGATCCCGGTGGTCTTGGCGAGGGCCGCGAAGCCCAGGTGCTTGCGTGCCAGCACCGCCTGCGTCCGGACAAGCTCCTCGTAAAAGCGGTGCAGCGGCAGCCGGGTTGGCAGCACGGCATGCTGCACGTCGAAGAGCCGGTAGTCGAGCGTCGTGAGCCGCCGCGACTCTGTCATCCAGGTCTCCGTGCCCGGATAGGGCGTCTGCACCGTGATGTTGACGATCTCCGGGACGCTCATGGCCCACTCGCGGACGAACGCGAACCTCGCCTCGTCCCAGTCCGGGTCGGCGATGATGTTGATGGCGACGCTCAGGCCCATGGATCGCGCCACCTCGAGGGCCTTGTTGTTGACTTTCGGAGTCGTCCGCTTCCGGAACGCCTTGAGCCCGTCCTCGTCCAGGGCTTCCAGGCCGAGGAACATGTAGTTGAGGCCAAGCGCTCTCCAGCGGCGGAACACCTCCTCGTTGCGGAGCAGCACGTCGCAGCGCGTTTCCAGGTAGTACTCCTTGCGGATCCTGCGGCGCTCGAGCTGCCGGGCGATCTCGTCGCCTTCCTCCGCCTTGATGAAGGCGACATCGTCGACGATGAACACGCCGGGCTCTTGGATCCGGGCCATGTCCTCGACGGCTGCCTCGGGTGACAGCCGGCGGTAACTGCGCCCGTAGAAGGTCCACGCGCTGCAGAAGGAGCAGTCCCACGGGCAGCCGCGGGTGAACTCGATCGACGCGGCCGGGTCCATCGTTCCGATGAAATACTTCCGGCGCCTTGTCGCGAGGTGCCGGGCGGGCAGGTGCTCGTCCAGGCTGTGCACCATCACCGGCGGGCGGCCGGCGCCGTCGGCGGTCACCGCGCCGGGAACGTCGGCGATCGCCCGGTCCGGCAGCGCGGCGAGCAGCGCCGGGGCTCCGGTTTCCCCCTCGCCCTTGAGCACGACGTCGATGGCACCGTCCGCGTGGCCGATTACCTGCTCGGCCACGAACGACAAGCTGTGACCGCCCGCGAACACCAGGCACTCTGGCAGGACGCCCTTGAGCCACTTGGCGAGGTCTACGACCTCGGGAACGTTCGCGAGGTAGTTGAGGCTGAAGCCGACCGCGTCGGGCCGGAAGTCGGTCACCTGACGGTCGAGGTCGGCTCTCGGCTGGGCCTGCAGGTCGACGAGGCGGACATCGTGCCCGTCGGCCAGCAGTGCGGAGCCGACGCGCTCCAGGCCAAGCGGCTCGAGCCGCAAGAAGATCTCCGAGTACATCAACGCGCTCGGATGCACGAGTAGCACGCGCATGAGGCGGGCCTCCTGTCACCGGGCTCCTGTCACTGAGCCACTACGTCTTGTCTTGCCGGCGTTCAGGACGCCTGCGCCGCCGACCGGCGGCGAAGGAACCGCATGAACTCGCCGCCCTCGCGCAGACGGCGGCCAGCCAGGTCGGGCCGCCGTATCATCTCGGCCGAAAGCTCCGCGATCTTGCCTGCCCGGAAGTAGAACCGCTTGTACATGGCGTCGACGGAATCGAGGATCTCGGTGTGCCCGAGGCCTGGGTAGGAGAGCGCCGCGATCTGGGTGCCCCGCTCGCTGACGAGCGCCGCGCCGTCCGCGTCGTCGGGCAGCCAGCCGTTCTCCACGGCCTGCCGGTGCAGTTCGGTGCCGGGATAGGGCGCCGCGACCGATACCTGGATAGTGTGCGGATTCACCTGCCTGGCGAAGTCGATCGTCTCCCTGATGGTTTCCTTCGTCTCGCCCGGCAGGCCGATGATGAAGGTGCCGTGCATCGTGATGCCAAGGTCGTGGCAGTCACTGGCGAAGCGCCGGGCGCGGTCGACCCGCAGGCCCTTCTTGACGTTGTTGAGTATCTGCTGGCTGCCTGACTCGTAACCGACGACGACGAGGCGCAGTCCGTTGTCCCGCAGCACCTTCAGCGTTTCCCTGGGCACGTTCGCCTTGGCGTTGCATGACCAGGTGATACCGAGCCGGCCGAGCCCCCGGGCGATGTCCTCGGCCCGCTGCCGGTCGTCGGTGAACGTGTCGTCGTCGAAGAACAGCTCCTTCACCTGCGGGAACAGCTCGGCCGCCACGGCGGCCTCGTCGAGCACGTTCGCAACGCTCCGGGTCCGGTACCGGTGGCCGCCCACGGTCTGCGGCCAGAGGCAGAAAGTGCACCGGGAGCGGCAACCGCGGCCGGTGTAGAACGACAGGTAGGGGTGCCGCAGATAGCCGATGTAATAGTCCTCGGCCCGCAGGTGCCGTTTGTAGACCGGCGTGACAAACGGCAGGCTGTCCATATCCTCGACCATCTGCCGGTCGGCGTTGCGCACCACCTGGCCGTGCGGATCCCGGTAGCTGATGCCGTCGACGGCAGCAAGCGGGCGTCCCTCCGCGACCTCCGCGACGGTGAAGTCGAACTCCTCCCTGGCGACGAAGTCGATGGCGGTGCTGGCGCGCAGCGACGCCTCTGGCTGGACCGCCACCTTGGCGCCGACGAAGCCGACCAGGAGCGAGGGGTTCTCGGCCTTCAGCGCCTCGGCGACCTTGACGTCCCCGGCGAAGCTCGGCGAACTCGTGTGCAGGATGGCAAGGTCGTGGCCAACCGCGAGCGGGACGACGTCGGGCAGGGTCAGGCCGGCTGGCGGGGCGTCGACCAGCAGGCTGTCCGGCACGAGCGCGGCCGGCTGTGCCAGCCAGGTCGGATACCAGTAGGACCTGACCTCTCGCCTCGCCTGGTACCGGGCGCCGGCTCCGCCGTCGAAGCCCTGGTAGGAAGGCGGATGGAGAAAGAGCGTGCGCATCAGGTGTCCCCGGCTCCCTTCGTGGCCCGGCCGTTGGCTGCGGCCCTGCGGCCGACCGTGGTCATGCTTCCCTCCGCTTTACCCGCTGGCGCCCCGAAAGCACTCGCCTGGCGTTGTGCGGGCACCGCTCCCCGCAGATCCAGCCCGATACCCTGCAGGGCGGCCGCGAACGCGGGTTCCCAGCGCGCGGCCGGCCCGGAGACCGGCCGAACCGGAGCCTGGTCACGCAGGGCCAGGGCGCTGGCGGTCACGCCATCGGCACCCGGGGTGCAGACGCTCGCCGCACCCAGCTCAAGCTCGTGCTGCAGGTTGTCGCGGCCGTGCCCGGGCATGACGTCGAGCAGCAGGAGCTGGCGGCCTACGACGCGCGCCTCGCTGCACGT
>JASHTT010000487.1 GCA_030040415.1 Streptosporangiaceae bacterium
GGCCGGCCAGCGGCAGCTGATCGCGCTCGCCCGCGCCTACCTGGTGGACCCGGCCATCTTGCTGCTCGACGAGGCGACCGCGGCGCTCGACCTCGCCGCCGAAGCCGCGGTGAACCGTGCGACCGAGCAGCTTGCCGCGCGGCGTACCACGATCGTGGTAGCGCACCGGCTGACCACTGCGTCCAAGGCGGACCGGATCATCGTGATGTCCGACGGCGAGGTCGTCGAGACGGGCAGGCACGAGGAACTACTGGAGCTGGGCGGGACCTACACGGCGATGTGGGCCGCGTTTACCGGCGAGGCCGAGCTGGTCGCCTGACACGGCGATGTGGGCCGCGTTTACCCGCGACGCTGACCTGGTCGCCCGACGCGGCGGGCGTAACGGCACCGACCCAGACGCGATATAGCTTGACGCCAGATCGAGATATTACTTATTCTCGTCATGACGGACTGAGCCGCTCCTAGTACGCAGGAGGCAGTCCAATGAAGTATGGCACGCAGGGCGGCCGCGCCCGCGCATCGTTACTGCTCCTGAGCTGCCTGGCCGCGGCGGGGTTGGTCGTCGCGCTCACCGCGGTCTTGCCGTCCAGCCAAGCCGGAACAACGTCAGTCGTGACATCGCCGGTGCGCGTCGCCCACACCAGCCTCGGTGCCGTCGGTTACCGCGTCGTCGGCAGCGGTCCGCCGCTGGTCATGATCATGGGCTATCCCTTCACGATGGAGGATTGGGACCCAGGATTGGTGGACGCGCTGGCAGCGCACTACCGGGTCGTCATCTTCGACAACGCCGGGATCGGGGCCACCCAGCAGCCACCCGGGCCGCTCACCATCGACGCCATGGCGAGGCAGACCGCGGCGCTCATCGACGCCTTGCACCTGTCCAGGCCAGACGTGCTCGGCTGGTCGATGGGCGGCATGATCGCCCAGGCACTGGCGGTCCTCGACCCGTCCGAAGTGGGCCGCCTTGTGCTCTGCGCCACGTTCCCCGGAACGGGTCGCGCCGCAGTGCCGTCGGCCACGTACGCTGCCCTCACCAGGCCGCGGGAAGAGCAGGCAGTGCTGTTCCCGCCGAACCAGGCCAAGGCCTGGGACGCGTTCGTTGCGGCGATCTCCGGCTATCCGCCCGCCGCAGCGCCATCGGCAACAGTGCTGGCGGCTGACAGGCGAGCGGTAACCCAATGGTGGACCGGGAAGGATCTGGCGGGCGAGCAGACCGCGACAATCTCCGCGCCGACGCTGATTGCTGACGGTACGGCCGACTGGGTCGACCCGGTCGCGAACGACCGCTCCCTCGCCAGGCTCATTCCCGGCGCAAGACTGGTCCTCTACCCCGACGCTGCGCACGCGTTCCTGTTCCAGGACGCAACGCAGTTCGCAGCCGCGGTCGAATCCTTCCTGAGCGCCTGACGCCTACCTAGACCTCGCGTCCCGGCCGCCTCATCCCGGTGGGCGTGGCAGCAGCCGCACCTTAGCCGAACGCCCAACCTGCTCGGCCTAGCCGATCACCTTGGCTGCGCGGTGCCAGGCTGCCAGCGCGACCTGGATGTCGGCAGCGCCGATTCCGACGTGCGTCAGCATCCGGATCCGGCCGCCGACCATGGTGACCAGCACGCCCTCGGCGGCCAGCACGCTAGCCCACTCCTGCGCGCTGTGCCCGGTTGTGCTGACATCAGCGAAGACGATATTCGTCTCGACTTCGTTTACGTCCACGCTCCCGGGGAGCAGGTCGGCGACGCCTGCGGCCAGTGCGCGCGCATTGGCATGGTCTTCGTGCAGCCGCTGCGGACCGTCCACCAGCGCGATGAGCCCCGCAGCCGCCATGATGCCGGCCTGCCGCCACGCGCCGCCGAAGAGGACCTTGAGCCTCCGGGCTTCCCGGATGAACTCCACCTCGCCGGCCAGGACCGAGCCGATGGGCGCGCCGAGGCCCTTGGACAGGCAGAACATCAGCGCCGTCACGGGACCGGCGTAGTCGGAGACCGGCACGCCCTCAACCGCGCAGGCATTGAAGATGCGTGCACCATCCATGTACAGCGGCACGTTCCTGGCGGCGCACGCGGCAGCGATATCCCGCACGCCTGCCACGTTCAGCACCGAGCCGCCGCCCACCTGATGGGTGTTCTCTATCGTCACGAGGTCGACGACGGACACGTCGTAATGATCTGGCTCGAGCGCCACGGCCACCTGACCGGCGGTCAGCAGGCCACGGCTCGGCGCCGCCACGTAGCGGAACGCGATCCCGGACAGCACGGCCGCCGAGTTGACCTCGGTCCGGCCGGCGTGCGCGGTTGCCTCGCAGATCACGAAGTGACCGGCCCGGACGAAGGCGTGCATCGCCACCTGATTACACATCGTGCCGGTCGGCAGGTAGATGGCGGCAGCTTTGCCGGTCAGGTCCGCCACGCGGTCCTGCAACTCGTTGACCGTCGGGTCATCGCCGTACCAGTCGTCGCCGACCTCGGCCGTTGCCATCGCGTTCCGCATCCGCTCCGATGGCTTGCTCACCGTGTCGGAGCGGAGGTCGATACGGGTGTCCATGTTCAGCCCTCCGTCGTCAGGGTACCGAGGGCCCGCCCGGCGGGCGGATGGCAGGCTGACCCCGATCCGGTGGGATGGGACGCGGCGGGTAGCTTGGGCCGGATACAAGTCAAGGTGTGCGCAACCGAGGAGGAACGAGATGCCTGACGAGCGGCGGCACGAGTCAGAGGATCTCGAAGACTACGAGGAACTGGACTCCTATGACACCCTCGACGGGCCACCGGGTGACGATCCGCTTGATCGCGGCGTGATACCTCCGGAACGGTGGTCGGCCGGCATGCGGTTCGGCACGACGACCGAGGAAGAGGAGGAGGGCGAGTCCCTCGATCAGTTGCTCGCCGAGGAGGAACCCGAGGAAGATCCGTACGCCGACGACGAGGACCTCGAAGGCATCGATGACGACGAGGACGCGGCAGATGAGGACGTGGACGGACTGCTGCTCGACGACGGCCCGGATCCACGGGCTGGCCGGCTGACCAGCCCAGACCAGGATGGCTACTCAGCGTCGAGCGGAGACATGATCGCCCATGACGCCGGCGTAGACGGCGGTGCTGCGTCCGCGGAAGAGGCATCTGTGCACGTGGTCGAGGACGACGAGAACGACATCCGGTCCGAGTGACCGGCAGGGTCAGCGCGCCGCCGCGGCCAGCGCCGGCACGTCCATCTCTGCCGCGGCGCCGACAAGCTGCTCGGCTCGCGGCCGGCGGACATCACGCGGGATCAGCGCCAGGACAGAGACCGCGACTATGAGCGCGGCCGCGCCGTACTGGGTGCTGGACACGCCGGCCCAGGCTGCCAGCGGACCGGCGACAACCGCCCCGATGGGCATGGCCATGACCGAGCCGAGCGCGTCGTAGGAGGACACCCTGGCCAGCCGGGCCGGCGGGATGTTCCGGGCCAGCGCTACCGTCCACTGGACCATCATGATCTCCATGGCGATGCCCAGCGCGAACGCCGCCGCGCAAATCGCGGGGAGTGGCCAGAGCATGGCCAGCGCGAGCGGCGAGATCGCCATGCTCGCGCCGATCAGCACGACGAACTGCATGGGCCGACGCGGCGTAAACCGCAGCGAGATCAGGCCGCCCGCAATCAGACCAAGCGACTCCGCGCCGGTGATGGTGCCCCAGGCCGCCGCGCCGCCCAGGTGCGCACGTGCCACGACCGGCCCGAGAACGCTGAACGAGCCGTACCAGGCCATGAGCACGACGCCGAACTGGGCCACGATGACCCACAGCCACGTGTGCGCGGTGAACTCGGACCAGCCGTCCCGCAGGTCACGAAGCATGCCTGTCTGATGGCTCCGCTCATGCGCGGTAACCCGCAGGGCCAGCATGGGCGCGACGGTGCCCAGCATCCCGGTGCCGCAGATGGCCAATGCCCATCCAGGCCCGATCGCTGCGACGCAGAACCCGGCCAGCACCGAGCCACCCATCTGCGCACCGTTCATCGCCAGCCGGCTGACTGCGCTCGCCTGCTGCAGCAGTTCGCCCGGTACCAGGCGCGGCAGCAGGGCGTTCGATGCCGGGTAGAACAGCGCCATCCCGGTGCCGGTCAGGCACTCCAGCAGGATCATCACCCAGAGGGCTGGCCTGCCGGTCAGCACCAAGATGCCGAAGGTCCCCTCGCCGGCCGCCATCATGAGGTTCCCGGCAACGATCACCTTCTGCGGCGCGATCCGGTCGGCGACGATCCCGCCAAGCAACACGAATACCAGTGACGGCGCGATCTGCGCGGCGAGCACGTAAGACAACCTCGCGGTCGAGCCGCCGGTCAAGTCCAGGACCGCGAAGGAGACGCCCACCAGCGAAAACGCGAAGGAGCCCGGGCCAAGCACGCGATCGACGAGCAGCAGCCTGAAATCGCGTACAGCGAGCACGGGCAGCCGGTCCCCCGCGTCCGAGAGGCGACCCCGAACGCGCGAAAACATTTGTGAAATATCCGATCTATCAGGAACCCGGCGCTACGATCCTACCTGTGTGTGCCTGGCGGGGGCAAAGCGATTTCGCCGGGCCATATCGTCTGCCACAGTCCCTCTGGCACTCCTCAACCGGCTGCGGGCGTGCTCAAATGGGTTATGTACCGCTAAAGAGGAGACAGCATCCAATGGGGCACCTAGTTTCATTCGTCCCGCGCCGCGCGCGTCGGGCCATTACTGCGGCAGGCACTTTCGCGGCAGGTACCGCCGCGGTGGCCGTCGTGCTGCTGGCTGTCACCGCACCGGCGGGCCTCGCGGCGACCGGGGCAGCCGCTGCACCGGCCGCCACCGCGGCGACCACCCACAGCTACTCGCTCACCAGCGGGCATGTGACCTTCACGGGGGACGGCCACACCTGGACCCTGGGCTTCGGGTGGAACGGGAGCACGAGCGGTACCGGCCAGCTCGTCCTCACGATCTCCACGCCCCGGCTATCCGGCCTGGAGTACCACGCCTGGACCACCGACCAGGTTCCCGCCAAAGACCTGTCCGTTTCCAGCACCGGAAAGGCGACGCTCGACACCGGCAGCGCCTTGTCGCCCGTACTGGCCCTGGACCTCACCTTCACGCCCGCCAAGCACACCAAGGAAACGTGCCTGTCTGGCAGCGGGACCGACTATAGCGGCGCGCTTTCCGGCACAGTCTCGCTGACCACGGGCCTCAAGGCCATCAAGGTGTCCAAGAAGTTCACCTTCGCGAGCCCGAACACCCTGGATGTCAGTGACGCCTGCGTCGTCACACCGTGCGAGCTTGGCAACTGGTCCACCGGCGTCGTCACACCGCCAGGCACCCTGACCACGCAGGCCATCGGCGATGCCAGCGGCACCCCCGGCCACCTCAGCTGGCTCGCGAGCGTGGCGCGTGCTGGCGTCAAGACGGCCAGCACCCTGCTGACACGCACCGACGGCGGCGAGCTGACGGTACCCGCGCCGACCGGGATGCTGGACGTCACCACTAGCTCGTCCGGCGTGGTGACCGGCACAGCCACGTTCACCTCGATCGAAAGCACCGTCGTGAAGGTGAGCTGCCTGCTGGACGGCAAGAAGTACACCGACGACATTGACGACAACGTGGGGTCCTACACGAGCAGCAGCGCGCTCACCGCGCACACGCTGCTGACCGGGAACATCAGCGCCGCCACGTCCGGCTACGGCTTGTTCACTATCGACACCCTCGCGAAGGCGTGAGTTGCCGACGGGGAGCCATTCCCCCGGATACGGCCTTCCTACTGCTACCCGCGCATGGTCCCGGCGTGCTGGAATGTGCTCATCGGCCGTAACGGCAGCCAAATCGGGAGGGGAAGTCTCGGAATGCAGCATTTCTTCAGACGCACGCACACGGTCTCCGGAGGACGCACCGCGCGGGGACTAGCAGGTGCGTTCGGCGCGACGGCGCTCGCTCTCGGGCTGCTCGCCGCGACAGCGGCACCGGCCAGCCTCGCCGCCACCAGCGCGCCGACCAAGCCCGCGCTGACCGCAGAAAGCTTCGATCTGGTCAGCGGGCCCGCGAGCTTCAGCTCGGGCGGGCACACCTGGCAGCTGGAGGTCAGCGCGCTCGGCGGCCAGAGCACAACCAAAGCCGGAACCAACCTGGTGACCTTCGAGATCAGCACCCCGTACCTGGGCGGGACTGAGTCACACGATTGGGACACGACGACGCCCGCGCCAGCCAGCGACCTCAGCGTTACAAGCAGCGGCAGCGCGACCCTCAGCACGGGCAGCTACCTCTCGCCGGTCGCCGCGTTCTCGGTGAAATTCACCCCGACCTCGCACACGGCCGAAGCCTGCGCCACCGGCAAGGGCACGGTCTATAAGGGAGTGCTGTCCGGCCAGGTCAAGGTCAACACCGGCCTGCACGGAGTCGGCGTGAGCAAGAAGCTCACCTTCAACGGGAGCCAGCTGATCGTGAACCCGACTTGTGTCCTGCCGAGCCTGTGCAGCCTGAGCATCTGGGAGGCAGGCAGCACGAGCCCGGGTGCCGTCCTCGTGTCCGGCTATCAGCTCGGCGTGCCGGGCAAGATCCTCTCCTACACCAGTGTCGGAAAGTTCGACGCCACGACCACCTCCAAGGTCCTGGAGCGCTCAGACCTTGCTTTCATCAAGGCACCGGTACCGGCCTTCGACTCCAGTACGAAGACGCTGACCGTCTCCTCAAGCGCATCGGGCATTGTGACCGGTGCGGGCACGATCGCGCACTCTACCGAGGAAGGCAAGCCGTTCACGGGCGGCTGCAAGCTCGACGGCCAGAGCTACTCCTACACTGTGGCGCTCTACGAAGGCAAGTTCACGGCCAGCAAGACGTTCGTGGCGCACACGCTGCTGACCGGTACCCTGACCGGGCCGAAGTCGGGGACCGGCGGATTCGAGATCATCACCCTGAAGAAGAAGTAACCCCTCGTAACTGTGGCCCGGCCGGTGCCCGCGTGCGGGTTCCGGGCGGGCCACAGTCGTGCGATCATGGCACGCTCAGGAATACGGGACGGTTGAGCCAGGTTCGCGTCCGGTGGCACGGCGCTGGCGCGCCGAATGCGGCGAGAGGAGTTGTCGGGCAGTTGAGCATCCTCGGCACCAGGGTCCTGCGCACGGAGGATCCGCGTTTCCTTACTACTGGCGGCGTCTACACCGAGGACGTGGTCGACGACAGGCTGGCGGGCGCCTGCCACGTGTTCTTCGTTAGGTCCCCGGTGGCACACGCCAGGATCGTCGGCATGGACGTCAGCGCTGCCCTGCAGGCGCCAGGCGTGCTGGCGGCATTCACCGCGGACGACCTCGCCGGTCTCCCCGAGATCGGGCCGATGGTGCCGGGCCTCATGAACGCCGAGATGAAGCACGGTCTGCTGGCGGCCGACAAGGTCCGCTACGTCGGCGAGCCAGTTGCCGTTGTGGTCACCGAGGAGCCCTACCAGGGCGAGGACGCCGCCGAGCTGGTGGCCGTCGACTACGACCCACTCCCGCCGGTCCTCGGCTTCGAGCCAGGAGACGGCACACTGCTGTTCGAGGCTGCGGGGACTAACGTCGTGGCCACGATGGGTGACGAGGCGTCGCTCGATCCGGACCTGTTCGACGGTTGCGAGGTCGTGGTGACCGCCACGATCGTGAACCAGCGCGTTGCGCCCGCCCCGATGGAGACCCGAGCGGCCGCTGCCGTCTGGGGCGAGGACGGCAGGCTGACGGCCTGGATCCCGAATCAGGGCGCCCAGGGCACGCGCGGTTCGCTGGCCAGGCTGCTCGGCGTGGAACGGAGCCAGGTGCGAATTATCACACCGGACGTCGGCGGCGCGTTCGGTGCGAAGTTCGGCGCCGACCCTGAGCACGCTCTCGTCGCCTGGGTCGCCCAGCGGCTCGGCCGGCCGGCCCGGTGGACGGAAACCAGGTACGAGAACCTCATCTCGATGACGCATGGACGCGCGCAGCAGCACACTGTCACGATCGGGGGCAGCAGGGACGGGGACGTGCAGGCGTACCGGCTGCAGATCGTGCAGGACGCGGGCGCTTACCCGAGGATCGGAGCGGTCCTGCCGACATTGACCATCCTGATGGCGACTGGGCCTTACGACATCCCGAAGGCAGAGGCTGTAGCGACGGTCGTCGCGACCAGCACAACGCCGATCGGCGCCTACCGCGGCGCCGGCCGGCCCGAGGCAACGGCAGCCCTTGAGCGCGCTTTCGACCTGTTCGCCGCCGAAGCGGGGGTGGACCCGGCCGACGTGCGCCGCAGGAATCTGCTGCCGCCCTTTACCGAGCCGCACCGGACCGCCTTCGGCGCGCTGTACGACACTGGCGACTACGTGGCAGCGCTCGACAAGGCCCTGGACGCGGCCGACTACCAGCAGCTTCGCAAGGAACAGGCCGAGCGCCGGGCGAGCGGCGACGTCCGTCAGATTGGCATCGGCCTCGCGAGCTACGTCGAGATCACCGGCGGCGGAGACGGCGAGGGATCGCTACCGGAGGAGAACGCCCAGGTCGAGGTGCACCCAGACGGCACTGCCACGATCCTGACCGGTACCTCGCCGCACGGCCAGGGGCACTCCACCGCATGGGCGATGCTGGCCAGCGACGAACTAGGCATCCCAGTAGAGAAGATCACGCTCAAGTGGGGTGACACGGACCTGATCCCGGAGGGCGGCGGGACCGGCGGCTCCCGGAGTCTGCAGCTCGGCGGCGCCGCGGTCCAGAAAGCGTCACAGGATCTCATCGAAGTGGCGCGGGACCGTGCAGCTGCCGAGCTCGAGGCCAATCCGGCCGACCTCGTCTTCGACAAGGCGCGTAGCGCGTTCAACGTCGCCGGCGACCCGGACGCGTCAGTTCCGCTGGCGGCGCTGGCGGAGCACGAGCGACTGCTGATCCGGACTGTGTTCACCGCGCCCGGCGCGACGTTCCCGTTCGGCACCCACGTGGCGGTCGTGGAAGTCGACATTGAGACCGGCAAGCCGACGCTGCGCCGGATGGTCACCGTGGACGACGCGGGAACGGTGCTCAACCCGCTGCTGGCCGAGGGCCAGCGACACGGCGGAATCACCCAGGGCGCCGCCCAGGCCTTCCTCGAGGAGGTCG
>JASHTT010000488.1 GCA_030040415.1 Streptosporangiaceae bacterium
GGGCGGCTTGCGCTGCGCGGCCGAGAACAGCGCTGCGCGGGCCAGCCCGGCCGCGGCCCGGCCGCCGCGACGGCGGCCTGCGGCCGCATAGGCGCGGTGCACCGCCACGTCGTGTGCGGCCTGCTCCAGCTCGTCGGCGAGCGGTGGCAGGTCGGCTGCGCCATACCGGCGGCTGACCGCTGCCGTGATCAGGAAGTCAGCCAGCGCTGGGTTCTTCGGCAGGCAGGGTCCGCGCAGGTGGGTGCCGACGGCGTTGCCCAGCAATACTCCCTCGCTGCCGTCACCGTTGTTGCCGTGCCCCGCGATTACCTGGCCGAGCGGCTGGGCAGTCGGGCCCAGGTAGGTGCCGCCGCTGTGGTTCTCGAATCCGACCAGCAGCGTGTCGCGCCAGCTCACGACCAGCTCGCCGATCACACGGTCCGCCCTGGCCTGCGTGAGGGTGCCATACTGCCCGCTCAGCACCGCGGTGCGGCGGATCGTCCAGGCGTCGAACAGTTCCACGCCGGGTAGCTCGGCGCCTTCCTCCGGCTGGCAGAAGCGCCCGAACAGCTCGTAGCCGCAGCCGACGGCGAGGGCACCGGCGCCGAGGGAGACCGCCTCGCGGATGGCCGCGCCCTTGACCTCGTACAGGTCGGGGGCGACCAGGCGCTGCTGCGCTTCCCCGCCGCCGCCGATCACGATCAGGTCCACCGCCGCCGGGTCGAGCCTGTCGCCCAGCCGCAACGGGACGACATCGACTTTGATGCCGCGCCACGCGCAGCGCCGCACGACGGTCTCGACGTTCCCGCGGTCGCCGTAGGTCCCCATGACGTCTGGGTACAGGTAGCCAAGGGTGATCTGCACGCCTGTCATCACCGCGTTCCGCTCTGCTCTCGCCACAGTTCCTGGACGTAGCCCTGCTGACGTAGCCAGGTCCGCACGTGCCGCAACACGACCTGGGTGGAGACGACCCACATCGGCTGGCCAGGGGGCGTGCGAGCCAGCGCCGCCTGGAACGCCCGCACGGGGTCTGGCTCGATCGCGATGTCCGTCTCCGGCCCGGTGCCGATCCAGCCCGCGTACTTGAGCCGGACGGCGAGGTCAGCGGCGCGATTGCCGGACACGACAGGTGCGGGCACCAGGCCGGACAGCGAGTCGAAGTCGACATCCCAGATCCAGGAGGTGTCTGGCTGCTTGCCGGGAAAGTCATTCAGGCCGAGCAGCATGCGTTTCGGCTTCCGGTCACTGAGCACGGCCCGGAGTACCTCGGTGTAACCGTTGGCGTTCTTGGCCAGCGCCAGGTAGACGTCATGGTCGGCGACGCGTACCCGCTCCATCCGCAGCGAGCCCGCCGTGACCTGCTCTACCGCAGGGAACGACCAGTCCGGCAGGCCGCAAGAGGTCGCGGTGGCGACCGCGGCGAGAGCGTTGTAGGCGTTATACGAGCCGGGCAGCGGCACGGTCAGCGCCGTCCGCGGCCCGTTTGCCGCCAGCCGCAGCCGGCTGCCCGACGATCCCACGAGATCTACCTTGGCCGCGGCGATCTGCGGTCGCGGCCTGGTCAGCCCGCAGTTCGTGCACGCCCAGTGGCCGAGATGGGCGTAGTAGACGCTGTCGTAGCGAAGCTGGCCCTCGCATCTCGGGCAGCGCGGGAAGTCGGACGTCGGGTCGGGCTCAGCCCTGCCAAGGTCAGGATCGTCCACGCCGAAGTAGAACCGCGGGTTAGCGAGCTCGGGCGCGAGACCGGCCACCCTCGGGTCGTCGGCGTTAAGCACGAACGCGGTGTCGGCCGGCAGCCCGCGCATGCACCGCTCGAGCAGCGCGATGACGTATCCGGGCTCGAAGTACCTGTCGAGCTGGTCCCTGAAGATGTTCGTGACCACCAGCGCGGTGGGCCGGGCCACCTGCCTGGCTATCTGGGGCAGCGAACCCTCGTCGACCTCGAAGAGCCCGACCGTGTCGTCGTCGGCCTGGAGCCGGCCCGTGACGTCGGCCCGGGCGACCATCGTGGTCGCCAGCCCGGCAAGCTGATTGGCGCCCTCCCCGTTGACCAGCGGCTGCAGGCCCGCGGCGCGCATGACCCGGGCCAGCATGCGGCAGGTCGTGCCCTTCCCGTTCGACCCGGTGACCAGCACCGCCCCGCGTGGTATCGCCGCCAGCAGGGCCGCCAGTGCGCCCGGATCGATCCTCAGGGCGATATGGCCGGGCAAGGTGGTGCCGTTTCCCTTGCCAAGGCGCCGGCTGGCGGTTCTGGCTGCCTTGCCCGCCGCGACCGCGAGTGCCCGGCGGGCCGGCGCTAGCCCGCCCGGGCTCCCTGTTCGGCTCGTTTTGCGCTCCCCGTCGGCATCCGGCCGCCCATCGCACAGTGGCGACAATGCCATCGTTCCCCCCGAATTACCGCCCGGCGACGCCTAGGGATTCGGCGAACGCGCAGGTAGAGCGGTGCAGCCTGGCGTCCCCTCGCCGGCCTGAAGGGACATATTCCCCGTCACCAGGCGGAAAAAGGCTGCCGGCCGATTCCTTTGCTGAACTTTGGCCCGGCCATTCCCGCGTCCATCCCCGCCGGGCAGGCCGCTGCGACTGCATCGTGACCCGGCGCAGTGGCGCTGACCAGCGTCTGTCGGGACTGCGGCCGCAGCACCGGCCCGGTCAGGGCAGAATCTAGAGAATGCAGACGCTTCAGGTTGCCGTCGTCGGCAGCGGCCCGGCTGGCCTTTATACCGCGGAGGCGCTTATCAAGCAGGCCGCTGCGCTCGATCCGCCGCGCTCGATCCAGGTCGACGTGCTGGACCGGCTGCCTACTCCCTACGGCCTGGTCCGCTACGGGGTGGCGCCAGACCACAAGTCGATCAAGTCGATCGCCGAGTACCTGCGCAACGTGCTCGAGCACGACGGGGTGAACTTCGTCGGCGGCGTCCACCTCGGTGACGACGTGACCCGCGACGACCTGCTGGCCGCCTACGACGGCGTGGTCTACGCCACCGGCGCCATGCGCGACAGGCGGATGGGCATCCCGGGGGAGGACCTGCCCGGCAGCATCGCCGCCACCGACTTCGTCAACTGGTACTGCGGCCACCCGGACGTCGATCCAGCGGCGTTCACCCTGGATGCCGAGTCGGTCGCGGTGATCGGGGTGGGCAACGTCGCCGTGGATGTCGCCCGGATCCTGGCCCGCGATCCCGACGAGCTGCGCGAGACCGACATCTCCCAGCCGGTGCTGGAGGCGCTGGCCGCGAGCAAGGTCCGCGAGGTGCA